>DASTHJ010000203.1:0-3021 GCA_035718265.1 Steroidobacteraceae bacterium
CGACCAGCCGCCGCAGTCGATGCTGGGCGCGAAGCAGAAGGCCTGGTTCCTCGACAAGCTGCGCGGCGCGACCGCGACCTGGAAGGTCTGGGGCAACTCGCTGGGCACGCTCGACACGCGCATCGACCCGCAGAACCTGCCGCCCGCGCTTGCGGGCAAGTGGAAGGGCAAGGGCTACGGCCTGATGACCGTCTACGACTGGGGCAGCATGTACCACGAGCGCGCCGAGATCTTCGATGCCGTCCGCGATGCCGGCATGACCGGACTCGTCGTCGTCGCCGGCGATCGCCACAGTTTCTGGGCCGGCTACGCGGCCAAGGCCCTGCCGCCGGCGAAGTTCGAGCCGGTGGGCGTCAGCTTCGTGGGCGGATCGATGACGTCCGTCGGCAGCGCCGAGGCCAACGAATACGTGCAGAAGAAAACCGACAACCCGACGCGCGGCCTGTACATCGCCGAGGACAGGGACGGAAAGCCACGGTGCACCGAGAACCTGACGCTGCGCCACGGCGTGCGCTCGGCGCTCGAGTACGAAAAGACCGGGGACCTGCAGCAGGCGCTCGCGGTGCGCAACCCCGAGCTCGCGCCGCACCTGGCCTTCGTCGACAACGGCGGCCACGGCTACGCCACCGTGCGCTGCGATGCCGAGAAGATGATCACCGACTTCGTCTGCATCCCCCGGCCCGTCGCGCGCAGCGCCAGTCCCGACGGTGGGCCGCTGCGCTATCGCGTGCGCCATGAAGTGCCGCTGTGGAAGCCCGGGGAAGCGCCGCGGATGATGCTGACAGTGCTGGAAGGCGACGTGGGGTTGTCGGTCTGACCGGAACGCTCGCGTTCCGCACGATGGCGGAATCTCCAATCTCCCCGCGCCTTCGCGGGGGCAGGCCCTGCCGGAGGTTCCACCCTACTTCTGCGGCAACAAGGCCTTCCTGCGCACTTCGGCGGCGCGCTCGTCGTGCAGCCATGCGATGGCTTCCGCTTCGTGCTCGAACACCTGGCCCGACAGGCCGAAGTTGCCGGCGGCGACCACGCCGAACCGTTCCGGATCGATGAATTCCGGACGCGCCACCATCGCGATCCGCAAGCGGCCATCGGCGGCTTCGGCCCATTCGCGCACCATGCACAGGCGCTCGATCGTGCCCGGCGGTGCGAAGCCCACCTGGCTGATGTCCAGCAACAAGTGCGGCCGTCCTTCCGCCACGACCCGGCGGATCACCGCCGTGATCGATTCGACCGCCTGCGCGAATACGCGATGCGTGGCCGCCAGGCGCGCCACCGGCACGCCATCGACCGTCTCCACGTGCAGCGCATTCGCCGGCGAATCGGACATGAGGTCCCCACCTCATTCGAGGTCGGGAGCATATCGTTTCGCCATGCGGCAGCGGGGAATCCGATGCCACTGCCGCCCTGCGCCGCCGCAGCATCGCCCCCCTTCCGGGACAAGGTCTCCGGATACGGCGCGAGTGCGATCGACGCCGACGTAGCCGGCAGGGTAGGCGGATCTGTGGGGAAGAGGGCGCAGGCCCGACACCGGATCGGCCGGCTCCTGTTGACAACCAGAATGGTTAGCTTATACTAACGGTTAGTGGCTACTAACCTAAAACTTCGCGTCCAGGCCTTGGGCGACCCGACCCGGCTGGCGATCCTCGAGCGCCTCGCCAAAGCCGGCCGACCCCTGCCTGTGGTCGACATCGCCCGCGACCTGCCCGTCACCCGGTCGGCGGTTTCGCAGCACCTCAAGGTGCTCAAGCTCGCCGGCCTCGTGGTCGATCGTCCCGCCGCCAATCGCCGCCTGTACCGGATCGAGCCGCAAGGCTTGGCCGAACTGCGTGACTACTTCGACGATTTCTGGCGCGACGCACTGCAAGCCTTCAAGCACGCCGCCGAAACCCCGGAGGAAACGCCATGAACCGACCCGCCGCGAACGTCGCGACTTCCATTCCGCCCGTCCGCCACAGCCTCGTCGTGGAAGCACCGCGCGAGCGCGCCTTCGACGTGTTCACCCGCGGCATGGGTCGCTGGTGGCCGCACGACCACCACATCGGCAAGGCGCCGATGCACGACGTCGTGGTCGAGCCGCGCGCAGGCGGCCGCATGTACGAGCGCGGCGAGGACGGCAGCGAATGCGAATGGGGACGCGTACTGGTTTGGGATCCCCCCTCGCGCTTCGTCGCGTCCTGGCAGATCGGGGACGACTGGCAGTTCGATCCGGATCCTGCGCACGGCAGCGAATACGAAGTGCGCTTCGTCGCCGAATCGGACACGCGCACGCGGGTCGAGTTCGAGCACCGCAACTTCGAACGCCACGGCACCGGCGGCCAGGCGATGCACGACGGCGTCGAGAAGGGCTGGCCGGGCGTACTCGCCCTGTACGCCGAGGCGGCGGCTGCGGCATGAACGCCGCGTGCAAGCTGGTCGTCGCACTGTCGCTCGGCACGCTCGCGCCCATGGCGGCGCAGGCCCGCGGCGGCGACGCGCAGCGGCAGGTCGAAGCCAGCGTCGATGCGCTGCTCGCCGCCTACGCCGCGGACGATACCGACAAGGTGATCGCGATGGTGGATCCGCGCGGCTTCGTCGTCTACGGCAGCGACGTCGACGAGGTCGTGCGCACGCCCGGACAGTTGCGGCAGTTGATGGCGGACGACTTCGCGCTGTGGAAGAGCGCCAGCTTCGGCACGCCCTCGAACCTCGACGTCCGCGTCGAGGGCACGATGGCCGGCGCGTTCTTCGACGTTCCGTTCTCGCCCGGCGGCGCGCCGCCCGTGACCGTGCGTTTCGCCACCACCTGGCACCGCGACGGCGATCGCTGGCTGCTGGTGCAGGGCGCCAACGTCGTGCCGACGACCGGCTCGTCGGCGCACGTCCTGGCGACGCATTGACCATCCCGATTCCCTCGCGGAAACCGCGACGACTGGAGGAAGCAATGGCAGGATCGAAGTTCCGCTACACGACCTATATCCGCACCACCCCCGCCGAACTCTGGGAAGCGCTGCTCGACCCGCAGCGGATCCCGCAATACTGGTT
>DASTHJ010000204.1:0-2587 GCA_035718265.1 Steroidobacteraceae bacterium
CACGTTCTACGTGCCGCTGTTCAAGTCGATCGCGTTGCCGCTGGCGGGCATCGGCTTCGTCGCCATCGCCTATTTCTGGATCGTCGGCTTCTCCAACGCGGTCAACCTCACCGACGGCCTCGACGGCCTCGCGATCATGCCCGCGGTGCTGGTCGCCTGTGCGCTGGGCATCTTCGCCTACGCCTCGGGGCACGCCGAATTCTCCAAGTACCTGCAGATCCCGCAGGTTCCGGGCGCGGGCGAACTCGTCGTGATCTGCGCGGCGATCGCCGGCGCCGGGCTCGGCTTCCTCTGGTTCAACACCTACCCGGCGATGGTGTTCATGGGCGACATCGGCGCGCTCGCGCTGGGCGCGGTGCTCGGCACCATCGCGGTGATCGTGCGCCAGGAACTGGTGCTGGTGATCATGGGCGGCATCTTCGTCATCGAAACCCTGTCGGTGATGATCCAGGTGGCGTCGTTCAAGCTCACCGGCAAGCGCGTGTTCCGGATGGCGCCGATCCACCACCACTTCGAGCTCAAGGGCTGGCCGGAGCCGCGCGTGATCGTGCGCTTCTGGATCATCTCGGTGGTGCTCGTGCTCGTCGGCCTCGCCACGCTGAAGGTGCGCTGATGGAAGAACTGCGCCAGGCGACGCGGCTGGATGCGATCGAAGGACGCTTCGATCCGTGGCTGCTGGGCGTGTCGATCGCGCTGGCCTGCTTCGGCGTGGTCATGGTCGCCTCCAGTTCCATCGCCATCGGCGAGGGCCTGCACGTCGGGCCGTTCCACTTCCTCGAGAAGCACGTGATGTTCCTCGCCGGCGGCGTCCTGCTGGCGCTGGTGGCGATGCGCACCGAACTCAAGGCGATCGAGCAGCGCAGCCAGTTGCTGCTGCTGGCCTGCTTCGCGCTGCTGCTGCTGGTGTTCGTGCCCGGCATCGGCCGCACCGTCAACGGCGCGCGACGCTGGCTCAACCTCGGCCTGATGGGCTTCCAGGCGGTGGAAGCGGTGAAGGTGATGTACATCGTGTGGCTGGCGAGCTACCTCAAGCGCTACAGCGAGGAAGTGCGCGCGACCTGGCCGGCGATGCTGAAGCCGCTGGGCGTGGCGGTGGCGCTGGTCGCGCTGCTGATCCTGCAGCCGGACTTCGGATCGCTGTCGCTGATCCTGGCCATCACCGCCGGCATGCTGGTGCTCGGCGGGGTGAACATGCCGCGCATGTTCGGCCCGGTGCTGGTCGGGTTGCCGGTGCTGGCCCTGGTCGCGATCGCCGAACCCTACCGCGTGCGCCGCTTCACCTCGTTCATGGACCCGTGGGCGGATCCGTTCAACAGCGGTTACCAGCTCACCAACGCGCTGATGGCGGTGGGCCGCGGCGAATGGTTCGGCGTCGGCCTCGGCGGCTCGGTGCAGAAGCTCGCCTACCTGCCGGAAGCGCACACCGACTTCATCCTCGCGGTGATCGCGGAGGAGCTCGGCTTCGTCGGCGTGTGCGCGGTGATCGCCGCCTATGCGCTGCTCGCCGGGCGCGCGTTCTGGATCGGCTACAAGTGCGTGGACATGCGACGCTATTTCGCCGGCTACGTCGCGTTCGGCATCGCGCTGTGGATGAGCCTGCAGAGCTTCGTCTCGATCGGCGTCAACCTCGGCCTGCTGCCGACCAAGGGCCTGACCCTGCCGCTGATTTCCTCCGGCGGTTCCAGCGTGCTGATGACCTGCGCCGCGCTCGGCCTGTTGCTGCGCGTGTCCTACGAATACGACCGCGCGCAACGCCAGGTGGCGCGCCTGCGCGGCGAGGCGCAGCGCACGTCCGCGGGTACGCCACAGACCGCGCAGCCGGCGCCGGCGGACGTCGCCCCGGTGCGCGGCACCAGCCGCCTGCGCCAGCGCATCGAGCCCACGCTGGGCTTGAGGAAGGGCGCATGAAACAAGAGGGCGCGCCAGTGATGATCCTCGCCGGCGGTACCGGCGGACACATCTTCCCCGGCCTCGCCGTGGCCGCGTCCCTGCGCGCGCGTGGCGTTCCGGTGGCCTGGCTCGGCGCCGATGGCGCGATGGAGACGCGACTGGTGCCGCAGCACGGCATCGAACTCGAAACCATCGCGGTCAAGGGTTTGCGCGGAAAGGGCATCGCCACGCTGCTGGGCGCGCCGCTGCGCGTGCTCGCGGCCGTGCGTGCCGCTGCGCGCGTGCTGCGCGCGAAGCAACCGCGCGCAGTGCTGAGCTTCGGCGGTTACGCCTCCGGCCCGGGCGGCATCGCCGCGCGCCTCGCCGGGCTGCCGCTGCTGGTGCACGAACAGAACCGCGCGCCGGGCCTGACCAATCGCGTGTTGTCGCGCGTCGCGCGCCGGGTGCTGGTCGGATTCCCGCAGACGTTCAAGCGCGAGGAAGTCGTGGGCAATCCGGTGCGCAGCGAAATCGCCGCCATCGCGCCACCGGCACGGCGTTTCGCCGGACGCGAAGGCGCGCTGCGTCTTCTCGTCCTCGGCGGCAGCCAGGGCGCGCGCGCGCTGAACGCCGCGGTTCCGCAGGCGGTCGCGACGCTGCAGGGAATCGCATTCTACATTCGTCATCATTGCGGCGAAAAGATGCTCGACGATGCGCG
>DASTHJ010000205.1:0-2250 GCA_035718265.1 Steroidobacteraceae bacterium
ACCTCGGTGGTCTTGCCCGTGTCGGTGATGCCCTTGCCCGTGAACGAGCTGAAGAACTTCTCCACCAGCAACATCACGAACAGGTTGTCGCCGATGATCATGCAGGTGGCGTTCTCGTCGGTGAACTGCGGGTTGAACGTGTAGCCGACCTTGGTGAAGAACTCGACCGAGCGCTTCAGGTCCCTGACCGGCAAATTGACGAAGATCTGCGCGTGCTTCATGACGGGGTCCTCGAAGGTCGCGTCGATCAGGGCGCGGCGGCAGCCGCGTACTGCTGCACCTCGGCCGGGTCGACCACCAGCTCGCGCGCCGGCCGCACTTCGATGCTGCCGTACCTGGCGGGCGGAATCTTCGCGGCGATCTGCAGGGCCTCGTTGAGGTCGCGCGCCTCGATCATGTAGAAGCCGGCGAGCGCTTCCTTGGTCTCGGCGAACGGCCCGTCGGTCACGGAGGTCTGTCCGTTGCGCACGCGTACCGTGGTGGCCGTGTGCACGGGATGCAGCGGCGAGCCGTCGATGAGCTTGCCGCTGTCCTTGAGCTGACCGGCGTAGGCCGCGCAGGCGGAGTCGGAGCAGGCATTCCACTTCTCCGACGAGAGATAAACGAGGCACAGGTATTTCATGGGGAGTCTCCTTGCGGACCAGCCGATTCATACAGTGGTCGAATGCCGGTCCGCGTATTCGACAGCACAGGCCAGAGAATTTCCGTCAGCGCGGGGCCATGGATTCAGGCCGGCAAGGCGGCCAGGCGTTTCTCGAGGAAGCGGCGCGCCGGTCCCTGGGCCGTGAGCTGGATGGCCCGGCCATAGGCCTGCCGGGCCTCGGCATGACGTCCCAGGCGCCGGCACAGGTCCGCACGCGCCGCATGCGCGAGCTGGTAGCCGTCGAGCGTGCCGTCGGCCAGCAGCGAATCGAGTGCGTGGAGACCCACCTCCGGACCGTCACGCATGGCCAGGGCCACCGCGCGGTTCAGCGCCACGATGGGCGAGGGCGTGAGCGCCAGCAGCACGTCATACAGACCGACGATTTCTTGCCAGTTGGTCTCCTCGGGCGAGTCCGCCTCCGCATGCACGGCGGCGATGGCGGCCTGGATGGCATAGGGGCCCGGGCGTGGGCCGGCCAATGCCGCCCGCACCAGCCGCGAGCCTTCCTCGATGTAGGCCCGGTTCCAGCGCGAGCGGTCCTGCTCGTGCAGCAGGATCAGCTCGCCGGCTTCATCGGCGCGGGCTTCGCGCCGCGACTCGTGCAGCAGCATCAGCGCCAGCAAACCACGCACTTCGGGTTCGGGCAGCAGCTCGAGCACCAGGCGGCCGAGGCGGATGGCCTCCGCGGACAGGTCCGCGCGGGTCGCCGACTCACCGCTGCTCGCCAGGTAGCCCTCGTTGAACACCAGGTAGATGACCCGTAGCACGCTCTCGAGCCGCGCCGGCAGGTCCTCGCGCGAGGGCACCTCGTACGGGATGTGGGCGTCGCGGATCTTGTTCTTGGCGCGCACGATGCGCTGCGCCAGCGTGGGCGCGGGCGTCAGGAACGCCGCGGCGATCTCCTCGGTGGTGAGCCCGCAGACCTCGCGCAACGTCAGGGCCACCTGCGCGTCGGAAGCCAGCGCCGGGTGGCAGCAGGTGAACACCAGGCGCAGGCGGTCGTCCTCGAGCAGCTCCTGCTCGTCGGGCGCGGTAGTTTGATCGGCGAGCGACTCGCTGACGTCCGGGCGGTCCTCCAGGTGATCGAAGCGCGCGTCGCGGCGCTGCTTGTCGATGGACTTGAAGCGACCCGCGGAAATCAGCCAGGAGACCGGGTTCTGCGGGATGCCCTCGGAGGGCCACTTCTCGATGGCCGCGCGGAACGCGTCGCTCAACGCCTCCTCGGCGCGCTCGAAGTCACCGAGCAGGCGGATCAGCGTCGCCAGGACGCGGCGCGATTCCTTGCGGTAAAGCGAGTCGATCTGCGCGCGCACGCGCGCGATGTCCGGAGCCGGCATGGGGGGATGATAAATGGGGACATTCCCCGATTCCTAGCAATCGGGGACGGACCTCGGCCGGACGCCCACCAGCAGCCACTCGGCAATCGGCAGTGCGATCGAATACAGCAGCAGGGTGACGATGAATGGAACGTTTTCGGGACCTTCGAAGTCGATTTCGACGAACCACTTGGCGTGGACGAAGGCGGCCGTCGTCAGCAGGGCGAGCAGGCAGACCAGCGCCACGGGGACGGCGACGAATGGCCGCGAACGCAGTCGCCGGGTGGGAAC
>DASTHJ010000206.1:0-28768 GCA_035718265.1 Steroidobacteraceae bacterium
GCGGACGTGCTGGTGCTGTCCGATGCCAACAATTTCTACTCGAAGGATGCCATCCGGCTGCTGGTGGCGCGGCTGCGCGAACCCGGAGTGGGCGGCGCCACGGGTGCCAAGAAGATCTACGCATCGCGCGATCGCGCGGCCAGCGGCGGCGACGGGCTCTACTGGCGCTACGAGTCGAAGATCAAGCTCGCGGAGAGCCGGCTCGGCGGCACGGTGACGGCGGACGGCGAGATCTTCGCGCTGCGCCGTGGCGCGTACCGGCCGATCCCGGCCAGCGTCATCAACGACGACATGTATCTCACCTTCCGGCTGGTCGAAGCGGGCCAGCGCGTGGTGTACGAGCCCGCGGCCGTGGCGGTGGAAGAAGCCTCGATGACCATTCGCGAGGACTTCAACACCAAGGTGCGCATGATCGCGGGCGGCATGCAGAGTCTGCGCTCGGAATGGCGCACCATCTTTTGCTCGGGCTGGTTCAGCCTGAAGTTCGTCAGCCACAAGCTGCTGCGCTGGCTGATGCCGCTGGTGCTGGTCACGCTGCTGGTGTCGAGCGGCCTGCTCGCCGGCCAGCCGGTCTTCCGCGCGCTGTTCGCCGCGCAGGTGTTGTTCTACCTGCTGGCGGCGCTGGGCTGGATGCTGAACGCGCGCAATGCACGGCCGGCCTTCGCCTACGTGCCGTTCTATTTCGTCGCCATGAATTTCGCGGCGGCCGGCGGCCTGTGGCGCTACCTGCGCGGCCGCCACTCGGTGCTCTGGGCAAAGGCGGCGCGCTGAACCCATGAACTATCTTCTCGTCCTCATCGTGCTCGGGATCGCCGGCGCAGCCGTGGTGTACGCGGGAATCCGCGCACGCAACATGCACTACTGGCTGGCGAACTACCTGCGCCGCCGGCGTCCGTCGCCGCGCCGCAATACCGTCGTCTACGTGGCCGTCGCGGATCACTACGAACCGTATGGCGGCAAGGCCCAGCGCGACGTGGCGCATCGCCGCCTGAATCGCTGGATGGAGACCTACCCGGCCATTGCCGCAAAACACCGCGACAGCGTCGGCCGCAATCCCTGCCACACCTTCTTCTATCCGATCGAGGAATACGACCCGGAAGTGCTCGATGCGCTCGCCGACCTCACGCGGCGCGGTTTCGGCGACGTCGACGTGCACTATCACCATGACAACGACACCGCCGAAGGCCTGCGCACCGCGCTGCTGGGATTCACGCGCACGCTGCGCGAACGTCACGGCCTGCTGCGCGAGCCGGACGAGTCCGGGCTGATTCCCTACACCTTCGTGCATGGCAACTGGGCGCTGGACAATTCGCGCCCCGACGGCCGCTGGTGCGGCGTCGACAACGAGCTCTCCGTGCTCGTCGAAACCGGCTGCAAGGCGGATTTCACGCTGCCCTCGGCGCCGAGCGACACGCAGACGAGCAAGATCAACTCCATTTACTTCGCGCGCGGCTGTGCGGGCAAGCGCAAACAGCACGACACGGGACGCGACCTCGAAGCAGGCCAGTGGGGCGCGCCGGACGAATTGCTGCTGGTGCAGGGGCCGCTGGGCCTGAACTGGCGGCGTCGCAAGCTCGGCCTGGTTCCGAAGATCGAGAACGCGGAGATCTCCGCCGACGCCCCGCCCACCGCGGAGCGCGTGCCCTTGTGGTTCGACCTCGCACCGCGTATCCGCGGTGCCGAGCGGCACGTGTTCATCAAGCTGCACACGCATGGCGCCGAAGACCCGACGCTGGAAGCCCTGCTGGGCGGCGGCTTGTCGACGATGTGGACCGAGCTCGAGAAGAATTTCCGCGACCGGCCCGGCTTCGAACTGCGCTACGTGAGCTGCTGGGAGATGTACGGCATCATCCGCGCGCTGGCGCATCGCCAGGCGGAATGAACATGCGCATCCTCTACCACCACCGCACCCAGGGCCGCGGCGCCGAGGGCAATCACATCGTCAGCATCGTGACCGCGCTGCGCGCGCTGGGCCACCAGGTGGACGTGTTGTCGCCGCCGGGCGTGGATCCTTTCGATCCGGCGTCCACCATCCCGGTGGACAAGGCCAGGACCCAGACGCGCGGCTGGGGCTCGTTGTGGAAGCTCATGAGCCGCAAGCTGCCCAACTGGCTGTTCGAGATCGCGGAACTCGTCTACAACGTGCCGGCGTATTTCCGCCTGCGCCGCGCCCTGGCGCGGGGCAATTACGACCTGCTGTTCGAGCGCTATGCGTTCTACCTCGTCGCCGGCGCCGTTGCCGCGAAACACGCGGGAGTACCCTTCCTGCTCGAAGTCAACGAGGTCAACGGCATTCCCAACCGCGCCCGCAGGCAATCCTTCGTGAAGCTCTGCGGCGCCGCGGAACGTTTCATCTTCCGGCGCTGCACCGTGGTGCACGCGGTGTCGTCCTGGCTGGGTGAGCAGGCGGTGGGCGCCGGGCTCGATCGCTCCAGGCTGGTGGTCGTGCCGAACGGTTTCGAGATCGCACGGCTCAAGCTCGGGCGCTCGCGCGACGACATGCGTCGCCAGCTCGGCCTCGACGGCGGCATCGTGATCGGCTTCGCCGGTTGGTTCGACCACTGGGACCGGCTCGATCTGCTGGTCGACCTGTTCGAGGAGTTGCGGCGCGAGCATGCCACGCTGCGACTTTGCCTGGTGGGTGCCGGCCCCGCGGCCGAAGAGCTCCATGCGCGCGTCGCGAAGTCGCCCTTTGCCGGGGACATCGTGCTCACGGGCGCCGTGCCGCGGCAACAGGTGTACGACTACATCCAGGTGTTCGACATCGGCGTATTGCCGCACTCGAATGTGTTCGGATCACCCATCGTCATGTTCGAGATGATGGGGCTGTCGATCCCGCTGGTGTTGCCGCGCCTGCCCCCCATCGAAGACGTGCACCGCGACGGCGAGACGGCGCTGACATTTCCGCCGCTGGATTTTCCGGCCTGCCGCGCGGCCATCGCGCGCTATCTCGCCGACCGCACGCTGCGCGAGCTGCTGGCAGCGCGCGCCCGCGACTTGCTGATCTCGCGCCACACCTGGCGCGATACCGCTGCCCGCATCCTCGCGTCGCTGCCGCCGCCTGCGCCGTCACTTGCGCGGCCGCTTGCATGACGCAACGATGAGACATCGTCAGGGCAGTCCTGCTGCCACCGGAGCTGTCTGCCGGGAGATGCTTGCAGAGTGCTGAGCTCCGCCGGAGTATGACGCCCTGAATCCGCGCCCGAGGCGGGGAGACGACTCATGCGTGGAACGGTCCTGACCGCGGCCTTGCTGACCGGTTTGTCCGCCCAGGCGTCAATGGCGGCGACTTATTACGTCGACGGCAGTGTCGCCGCCGACACCGGCAACGGCTCACGGGCTTCTCCCAGGAAGTACATCCAGAGCGGCATTGCGCTGATGTCCCGAGGCGGCGGCGACACGCTGATCATCGCGCCCGGCGTGTATTCGAACAGGCGCGATGCCATCAGTTCGCCCACCAACGGCAAGGCCGGCGCGTACAACGTCATCAAGGCGGCCACCGACGGCTCGGTCACCATCAAGGGCGTCTTCGATCTGGACACCGGCGACCACTACCTGCGCTTCGAGGGCCTCAAGTTCGACCGACAGGACGTCAAGGTCGTCCTCGGCCGCTACGTGAAGATCCTGCGGTGCGCCTTCAAGGGCGGCCCGTCGAGCGGCAACAACGTCTCGGTGCAGATCGGCAGCAACGATGCCACGCCGGGCGCGCAGTACATCCTCGTCGAGGACAGCTGGGTCTACGGTCCGGGTGGCCGTTACAAGATCCTGGTGTACAACTCCGATCGCGTCGTGCTGCGCCGGGTAGTGGTGCGCCACGATGGTGGCTGGACCTACGACTTCCGCAATCCGCAGGCCGGCATCGCGCTGTACGACTCGACCAACGTGGAGCTGCAGAACGGCATCGTCATCGACGGCATGCCGGGACTCGCGGGCTACGAATCGAACATCTACCTGGTGGCCAACGGCACGACCCGCCAGCGTGCCGGCAACGTGGCGGTGCGCGGCTCCATCGTGATGGGCGGCAGTGGCAACGGCATCGCCTGGGACGGTGATGTCGCCTACGGCAGTTCGTTGCTCGAAGACGTGGTGGTCTGGGGCTCCAGGGCCGGCGGCATCGCGTCGAATGGTTCGCCGAACGTCGGCACCATCACGCGCGCCACCGTGAAGAGCGGTGGCACGGGCTTCGCGGACTGGGACGGCGGCAGTCGCCTGACGATTTCCAGCTCCATCGCCTACCAGAATTCGAACGCCGCCTGCGAGCGCGTGACTGCGCGCAGTTCGGTGTCGTTCGCCAACGGGTCCGACAACTGCGGCACGGTCTTCGATCCGACGACCAACGGCTTGAAGTACATCCTGCGTGTCGAGCCGGGTTCGCGATTGTCGACCGCGGGCGCGGGTGGCGGGCAGGCCGGTGCGAACATCGTCAAGCGCATCGGCGTCAGCGGCACGCTGTACGGCGAGGCGGGCTACGCGCAGGTGACCGGCGAGGATCTGTGGCCGTGGCCGAACGAGGCCCGCATCAAGATCGACCTGGCGGAAAGCCATTCGCGTGGGTTCTCGGCGAGCAGCAAGACGCTCACCAACTACCTGTGGGAAGTCCTCGGCAACGCTTCGCCGGTGGCGGCGCGGTGATTCCTGGCGCGCTGTCTACTTGCCGCGCGCGAGCAGGGGAACGTGCTGGGAAACCCAGGCCATCGCACGCGCCACGTCGCCGCGGGTGATGATGCCGAGTGCGAAGGCGCCGAGCAGGTAGGCCGAGGCAGCGGCTGCCGCGCTCAACCAGCCCTCACCGGTCAGTTTGTCGACGAAGAAGCACGCGGCACACAGCACACCGATGCGCAGCGCGAGCGACAGATTCCAGTTGACCGGATCGAAGCGCCGCGAAATCAGCAACGCGGCGATGGCAGCGCAAGTCGAGCCCGCCAGCGCCCCGAAGGCCGGCGCCTGGATGCCGAGCAGGCCGATGAAGGCAACGGTGAACGCCAGCCGGACCGCGCCGTTGGAGAGGTGGATTCCCATCGAAAACCTGGTCCGGCCCGCGTACAGGATGCCGGTGTGGAAGATGTATTCGGTGCCGATCACGATGTACCGCACCATCAGGATCGGGAGCAGCGCCACCGCGGCCCAGTAGGACGGCGCCGCGATGAGGCGCAGCACGGGCGGCGTGAAGACCACGATCACCAGGCCGACCAGGGCGGCGCTGAACAGGTACTGGCGGAAGGCGCGCGCCTGTTGCTCCGCACGATCCGCGCTCTTGATGATCGCGAACCGGTGCACTCCGTAGGCGAGCTCGAACGGTCGCAGGAAGCCCATGACGAATATGAGCGCCAGCTTCTCCGCCAGGCCATAGATGCCGACGGCTTCCAGCCCCAGCCAGCGCTCCAGGATGAACCTGTCGGCGCGGTCCATGAACACTCCGGCGATGCCGGCGACGACCATCGGCCACGTGTACTGGAGCATCCGGGAGAGAACCGGGCGGCGGAAGTGCAGTCCGCAGTCCCGCAGCGTCACGGCAGTGACGATCCCGCAACCGAGCGTGGCACCCAGCAGGTTGCCCAGCAACACTCCGGGCACACCCCACCGCAGAGTCAGGACCGTGTACAGGTTGATGATCACCTGCAACACCAACAGGCTCAATGACGCGACGACGAACCGCCACACATAGCCCTTGACGCGCAAGTAGCTCAGCCCCACCTCGTTCGCCATCTGCACGATCAGCGTGAGCAGCACGAGCTTGAAACTGCTGGCGTACTCCGGCGTGCCCACGAGCAGATACGAGCCCTGATGCGAGAACGGCCACAGCAGCAGTGCGCCCAGGCCCGAGAACACGATCGACGACAGCAGCGCCGTGGATATCACCGCGTTGCGCTGGCCGGGCTCGTCGTACTCGTAGTAGAAACGCAGCGCCGCCTGCGACAGTCCGCCCGACACCAGCAGTGCCAGCACGGATGAAATCGCATAGAACATCTCGAGTACGCCGTACTCGACGGGCGAGAGCGCCTTGAGATAGAGCGGCAGCAGCAGGAAGCCACCCATCCGGCTGAGCATGCTGCCCAGCGCGTAGATGGCGCCATGCTGCAAGACCTTGCTTCCCTGCTTGTCCTCGGCGCTCATTTCACTGACGATTCGTGTGGTCCAGGGACTCGACCAGGGAGGCGGCACCTGCAAGGGCTTCCGCCTGCGACGTGAGCCACGTTGGCGCGCCGGCGGCGCCAGCGTGGAACTGGCCGCAGATGTGTTGAATGAGCGTCATGAATCCTGCCAGTAGCCATTTGTCCGGGCCGATTTCCATCGTCTTGCAGTAGTCCCGAACCTCGGGCAGCGCGCCATCATGTGCTGTTGCATCGACGATGGCCTGCGACATGGACCGCAGATTCAGCAGCGCGCGGTCGAATGCCAGGTAGTAGATCGCGTCGAGGCCCGCGACCGCCGATTGCATGGCGCGATCCCAATCCACGATTCCCGTGACGCCGCCTTCCCCGGACGCGACCAGATTGGCGATCTTGTAATCACCGTGCGTTTGCGTCGCCACCCACCCTTGAGTACGCAGCGAATGCAGGACGCGCTCTCCGGCGGATTGCAGTCGCGCCTTGAGCCGTTCGTCCAGCGGTAGTTCGAGGATGGATTCGAGCGGCATCGTGACCAGGCGACGCAGATCATCGGGGTGCAAGCCGCCTGGCAGCGCGGCCTTGCGCTGCAACTCCGCCAGCATCGCCAGCGCCTTGTGTCGCAACGCCGCGCGCTGCTCGAGGGACAGCGTGCGGTATGAAAATTCACCGCCTGGCAGGCGCGATTCCACGAACACCGTCTGCCCGTGCAGAACGAACGAGCGCACGGCTCTCGGGGTACCGAACGAGAGCTGCAAGGATGCCAGGCGTGACAGCGTGTCGAACGCCGTGCGGCAGCGTTCCTCCGCGCTGGCGCCTCGCGGCATCCTGATGACGTGACTTTCGGTCGCCGCACGAAATACCCGTCCCGAGCCATAGTGAAGCGGCACGTCGGGCGAGTCGCCGGGCAAAGCTGCTGTCCGGGTGATTCGCCCATAGAGGCAGTCGCATGCAGCTCCCATCCCCACGGCTATCGCACCGCCGCGCAGCGCTGCCAGGATCAGTTCGCGCGCCAGCCGGCCGACGCGCCAGCCATTGCCTGAAATGACGTCCGCGCGGTAGATGGCGCCGTCGTCGTCGCGCAGCCGCAGCCAGCGTTGCGTTCGGTAGCCCCGCCACCGCAGCCCGAAGAAAGTCCTGAACAGGCGCAGCAGCGCCCCGATCCGCGCCCGGGTGTCGCCAACCAGCTGGCACTCCACGAACACCCACTGATGACCCTGCGTGTCGGCCGGCAGAGGCACCGTGCGAAGGACCAGGGAGGAATCGATTGCATCGGCTGCATCGCCCTCGGGGTGCGCAAACCGGTACTCACGGATCGAACTGGTTTCGCGCACGACCACGCGTTTGGCGGGCGGCGACCACAGCAGCCACGTGGCGTCGGCCAGGGTTCGGGCCCCCACTTCGGCGGGGTTGCCCGTGTCCGCATTCCTGATCATTGGCCGTCAGCCGACAAGGCGACGGGCAGCGGCGCGCATCCCCAGCATCCAGATTCCCAAGTGCAAGGGGTCCATGCGTACGGCGTCACGCCAGGCCTTCCAGGCCGAGCGATCGCGCGAGTCGAGCGCGCTGTCCGCCCAGTCGCGATACAACTGCGCCAGTCGGTCGCGATATTCGGAATCGGTGAAGCGCGCGCGGTGGCGGTTGAGAATGTTGAGCTGGGCGCCGTATTCCTTTTCCAGGCTGCCGTGCAATGCGGACACTGGCAGAACCCGGTAGTGGCAGAGCACTTCGGGCAGCATCAGGAATTCGAAGAACTCCGACATCCGGATCCACAAGTCGTAGTCGGCGGACAGCATGCGGTGTTCGGCGAAGAACCCGCCGCTCGCCTCGAAAGCAGCACGCGAGATCATGACGGCCGAGATCGCCAGGAAGTTGTCGCGTTCGAGCAGCTCGCGATGGATGTTGCGCGGTGTGCCGTACAGGTGCGTCGGCCTTTTCATGACTCGCTTCAGCGGCTGATCATCCGCGTCGATTTCGTCGAAGTTTGCGGCGACGGCCCCCACGTGAGGGTGGCTGCCGAAGGCGGCAACCTGGGTGGCGACTTTTTCCGGCGCCCAGACGTCGTCTGCATCCAGGAATGCGAGCAACGAACCACGCGTCTCGGCCGCACCGCGATTGCGCGCGATGCACACACCGGAGTTCGGCTGGTGCAGGGTGCGTACCCGCGGCTGGTAGCGCTCGAGAATGGCCGCGGTTGCGTCGGTCGATCCATCGTCCACCGCCAATATCTCGATGTGCGGATAGGTCTGGCGCAACACGGAGTCGAGCGCCCTCTCGATGTATTCCTGCGCGTTGTACGCCGTGACGATGACCGAAACCAATGGCTCCATGGCGGCACTCAGGTCAGGTTGCGCGAAGCGCGGAACGGGGTGCGCAGGATGCTCAGCCACTCGCGGGCGAGCGCGCCGCGCTGGCTGACGAGCGAGCGCAGCGCCTGGTACGCGAGCTGCATCCGGATGCCGGCCGGCAGCGGCGCGCGCAAACCCTCGGCCACGTACCCGCAGACGATGCGCGTCAGATAGGCCGACACCGCACCGCTCGTCGCAGGGTCGAGGTACTCCTGTGTTGCCTTGTGGTCCCCGCTCCTGGCGCTGGCCGACCACTCGTGCATGCGGCGATCGAACATCACCTGCTGGATCTGGTGGATGCCGCCGCGCGCGGCGATGGCAGCCAGCATCACCATGTCCGCGCCATCGTAGCTGCCGTGGCGCAGGAACAGCTCTCGCAGGATGTCGGCCCTGCCCACGCCCTGGATGGAATTGGTGAGCCGGATGCGCTCGAGGATGCGCACGAACCGATCCACGGCGCTCGATTCGCAGATGTGCATGTCATCCTGGTAGTTGCGCAGGTGGTGACCCTCCATGTCGATCAGCCGCGACAGCGTGCACACCAGCGCGACGGATGGATCGGACTCGAGGACCTCGACGCAGCGCGCGACGAAATCCGGATCGACCAGGTCGTCCGCGTTGGAGAGCTTGAAGTACTCGCCCCTGAACATGCCGGCCAGGCGACGGATGTTTCCGTTGGCGCCAACGTTGATCTCCGTCCGCGCATGCTTCACCCGTGGATCCTGCTGCGCGTAGCGGCGGCAGATCGCGGCGGTGCCGTCGGTGGAGGCATTGTCGGAGACGATGATCTCGATATTGCGATAGGTCTGCGCCAGCAGGCAGTCGAGGGTGGCTTCCAGAAAGCGCTCGCCGTTGTAGACCGGTACGCCGATCGCGACCAGCGGCTGATGTCCGGCAGCCGCACTGCTCATGCGATGCAGCCCGCCAGTCGCGCGAACGTGCGGTACTGTTCGAACAACGGCTCGACGTCGACGCGGCGGCGGGATTCGACCGCGGCGGTCGCCGACGGCAGGTTCGCGATCAGATCCTCGGTCATCGCCAGCAATTGCTCGCCGGTGGCCTCGCCGGCGGGCACGCACCACCGACCGGTACCGATGTGTTCGGCCACCTGCTGCGTCTTCTGGTGATAGATCACGCCGACGGTCGGCGTGCCACAGGCCAGCGCCAGCAACACGCCGTGATAGCGGGTCCCGACCACGACGTCGTAGCGCCGCGCGGCCTCGAATACGCCGGGCACATCCTGCAGCGTCGAATCGAGCTCCAGCCGGTCCTTGAGCTCGGGCGCCAGTTCGGCGACGCGATCGACGATGCGGCGCACGCTGCGCGGATCGACGCGGATGTTGGACGGGAACAGCGTGACCCTGCGCCCGTTGCGCAGCAGCCCGATGGCGAGCTTGGCGTGCGCATCGACGTAACGGTCGTAAACACCGGGATCGAGGATGTGCCAGTACTCGCCGCCGAAGAACGGCAGGGGATTGATCCCGACCCAGGGTACCGGGTTCGCGGGCTTGGGCGGCAGGGCCGCGAGCAGCGGATGCGAGAACGCGAAATCGCGGATGAAGAGATTGGGCTCCGGCGCACCGAGGCTGCGCGCCTCATCCATGGAATACGGATCGCGGAACGAACGGTAGTGGGCCAGTTTCAACGCGAGACCAAAGCATAGGCGGCTCATCGGTATCGTCACCGGACCCGCCCCGGCGCTGGCAAAGGCGACTTTCGCTCCGCGCAGGCGCGCGAGAATCACCCATCGCAGGATGACGAGTGGATAGCCGATGCCGTCGACGTAGTCGGAGATCTGCCCGGAGCCCGCCCACAGCATCAGCGTGACACCTTTCAGCCGCCGGTAGCTGCGGACATCGAATGCAATGATCTGCGCAGCCAGTGATATCCATCGTGCGAAGACCACCAGCGGCTTGAGCACGGCCTTCAACAACGGGATCTTGCGGATCAGGGCACCTAGTCCGGTGTGCCGAGGCGCAGTCTCGACCGACGGCTTGGACTTTGCGGCGTAGGTCTTCTCCCAGGAGAAGTCAGGCGGCGGGTCGTTCAGCAGGCGTTCCGTGTAGAGGCGCAGCGGCTGCGATTCGACCGCGTGTCGAGCCGCGGTGTCGCGCGGATTCAGGCTGAAGGCGACCAATGAAGCGTCCGGCGCGAATTCCCGCAGCCGCTGCACCACGGCACCCGTGATGGCTTCGTCTCCCATGTTGCCCACGCCGACGTGGCCCATGATGGCGATTCGCGGCGCGCGACGGGGTTTGCCGCGACCTGTCGTGACCTTGGCGTCCTTGATGGTGGACGCATGGCCTTGGGAACCTGAACCTGTCAGATGAGGCTCCACCGCAGCGCGTGATGCAATGCCCCCTTCGGGCGCGATCGGGTTATGTTCGTATTTCATTCGCGAAGATGTCCAAAGGAGTGTCGGTTCGAGTTCTGCTCACGCAGCGCATGGTCCACGGTGGGCAAGGCGTCCGCCGTGGTCGCGTCATCGTCGTGGAGCGGCATTATCGCGCGCTCCCACGGCACCCGGGCCGGCACCCGGCGCACGGCTTGCATGAATTCGCGACCTGCCGCAAGGTTTGGGCCGATCTGCTTGAATAGCATGCTTGACTAACATGCCCCCGACCTGTCCATTAGGGCCCTGGTCGGCCGGCCCTGGAATGGCAGGTTGGCACGGTCTCCGGCGCATCGGCGTCGTGCCGGGCGCCCGGACCCACACGGACGCGATCCGCTACGCAACCGCTTTCATGGGAGCAATGGTGCAATTCGTGACGGCGCTCATTCTTGCGAGACTGGACTGCCGGCAGCACGCCGGCGCCGATTCAGTCATAACGTAGACTTCGGCGCCCACCTTAGCCACGACGAGCGCAGGCGCCATGCCAAAAACCCGCACGCGATCCGCAACACGTACCGCCGTGTCCACGATCGGGCTGGCCGCGGTGCTTGCCGCGCCCCTTGCCCGCGCGGTCGACAAGGACCTGTCGTTCCACGTCGGCGATACCTGGAGCGACAACGTCACGTACTCGGCTGACGATCCGGTCGCGGATCACATCACCGGCGTCGCAACCAAGATCGGGCTCGCGACAAGCGGGCCGGTGCTCGAAGCGACGGCTCGCGCCGATCTGACTTACCTGCACTACATCGACGACACGTTCGACGATCAGTTCCAGCGGGGCTTCATCGGCGACGCGCGCCTGAACTTTTTCGATGGGCGATTCTCCTGGATCGCCACGGACAACTACGGCCCGGTGCTCGAAGACCCGTTGTCCACGGATCGGCCTGACAACTGGACGTACGACAACTACTTCACGACCGGGCCCGATGTCGTCTTCGGGCCGCTTTCGGGGACACACGTACTGGCGGGAGCACGCTACGCCCGCGTCGACTACGAGACGGCGACCGAGCCGGGCAACGAGCAATATTCGGCGAACCTCGGGCTCGTGTTCCCATCTTCCGCGCGCACGGAAACCTCGCTGAACGTGAATGGGCGTCGCGTCAAGCAGCAGGAGGTGGAGTCGAACGACGTGCTGGTGCCTGCGTTCGACTACGACCTCGGCGAAGCCTATGCGCACTATTCCAACGATGGCTCGCGCAACAGCATGTCGATCGATGCGGGTGTCTCCGCGCTCAGGACGGACGACTCCTCGGAGCAGGACGGCACCTCGACTGCACCGCTCCTGCGGCTCGGCCTGGGTCGAAAGATCACGCCGCGACTCACGTTGATGCTCTATGGCGGCACGCAATACCAGGAAAACCTCGGGCGTTTCCAGCGGCTGCAGAACACTCCGCAACCCGGCGGCCAGAATCCCGGCCAGGTGCGCGACGATGTGATCACCACGTCCAGTCCGTTGAAGGATACGTATGGCACGTTGATGCTGTCCTACGATGGCGCCCGCACGGCTGCGGATTTTTCTGTCTCGCACAATCGCGTGGATGTCGAGGGCAACGAAGAAGCCGCCTCGTCCCTGGCGGCGGACCAGCAATACACGACCGCGAACTTCGCCCTGCAGCGACAGGTCACGCCGACCTTGACGCTCGAGCTGGCGGGCAACTACCAGGACCGTGACTACGA
Organism: Steroidobacteraceae bacterium; assembly: GCA_035718265.1. Lineage (GTDB taxonomy): Bacteria > Pseudomonadota > Gammaproteobacteria > Steroidobacterales > Steroidobacteraceae > CADEED01. The sequence continues at coordinate 12,525 of DASTHJ010000206.1, forward strand.
CTCGCTCGGACGCCGGGACAAGGATGTCGTAGGCCAATTGTCATCGGTCTGGAGACTTCAGCGGGAGCTGGAGCTGACGCTGATCTACCAGTACCGCGAGCGCGACAGCAACATCCCGAATGCCCAGTACCAGGTGAATTCCATCCAGCTGGAGCTGGTGTATCGCCCGGCCAGCGAGATCGCGGCGCGCGCGCGCGAGAATCGCTGGCGCGTCGCCAAGTAGAGGGACCGCAGTCCCTTGAACAGCGCGGTCCGGACCAGGCCCAGCCTGATCGGAAATGCCTTCGCGAACTGGGGAGCTTTCCTCTACGTCGCCGCGATCGGCTTTTTTCTCTCCCCGATCGTCGTCAATTCGCTCGGTAGCACCGCTTACGGTGTCTGGTCTCTGCTCGTCACGGTTGTCGGCTACCTGGGCCTGCTCGACTTCGGGGTGCGCGGCGCCGTCACGCGCTACATCGCACACCACCACGCCGCCGCCGACCTCAAGTCATCGTCCCTGATCGCCACCGCTGCGATCGTGCTCTTTGGCGTGATGGGTGTGCTGGCCATCCTCATTTCGTGTGGACTGAGCTGGCTTGCGCCCGCAGCGTTCCACATCCCCGCGGAGTTGCTGCCGGAAGCGCAGACAGTCCTCGTGGTGGGCGGATTTACGATCGCCTCGACGCTGCTTGGCGCCGTGTTCGGCGGCGTGGTGACCGGGCTCGAACGCTTCGACATCAGCGCCGGCGTCGAAATCCTGCTCACGACCGTCCGCTCCGCGGCGGTGCTCGCGGCACTCAAACTCGGCTACGGCCTGGTCACGCTGGCGTGGATTCACCTTGCGGGGTCGATTCTCTATGGCCTCGCGATGTGGCTCATCGTGCGCCGCATTCTGCCCGGATTGCGCTTCCGCTTTCGGGAGAAGCTGGCGCCGCACGTGCGGACCATCCTGTCGTTCAGCACCTATCTCAGCGCGCTGCACCTGCTCGGCGTCGTGATCTACTACACCGATGCCCTGGTCATTGCCGCGATGCTGCCGATCGGCGCAGTGGGTGTGTACGTCATCGCGGGAAACCTCACGACCTACGCACGACAGGTTTGCAACGCGCTGTCGAAGATGTTCACGCCGCGCGTCAGCGCCATGTATTCGGCCGGCAGCGACCAGATCGTCCCCGTCGTGCTGTCCGCGAGCCGCGCGGCGACGCTGGTGATCCTGCCCATCGCCATCACATTCCTGCTGCGCGGCAAGAGCTTCATCGACCTGTGGATGGGTCCCGAATACGGCACGGCGTCAGGCGAAGTGTTGCAGGTGCTCGCGTTGGTCGTCTGGAGCGGCAGTGCACGTGCAGTGGCCGGTGCGGCCGTCATCGGCGTCGATATGCACCGCCGGCTCGTGCCCCTGGCGGCGTTCGAGGCCTTGTGCAATCTCGCATTGAGCATTGCGCTGGCGCGCGTCCTGGGCGTCGTGGGCGTGGCGGTCGGTACGCTCATTCCCGCGCTCATCGTCAGCTTCCTGCTGATGCCGCGCCGGCTGCAGGAGATCATTGGCGTGCCAGCCCGGACTTACATCGTGACTGCCATCCTGCTTCCGACCGTCTCAGGGCTGCCGTTCGCCGCCGCCACGTTCCTGCTCGATCGCTACTTCCCCAGCGAGAGCGTGCTGATGTTCTTCGTGCAGGTCGCCGCCGTCCTCCCGCTCGCCTTCCTCGGTGCGTACGTGGTCTGCTTCAATGCCGAACAGCGGCGCGCGCTGCGCGATGCCGTCCGCAGGCGTGGCATCCGCATTCCTGGAAGTCGGCCGGCCGAGCCTACGCCCTGATCAGGACGAGGAGCGCAAACGACCGGCCAGGGACAAGCCGGCGCGACACGCGTCCAGCACCGATTGGGTCAGGCGGTGAGTCGCGTAGCTCAACGGCGGGTAGATGTACAGCTTCGATTTTGTGCCGGATGCCGGTCCCCACTGCTTCTTGTAGTCGTGCGATCCCCCGAGATCCAGACTCTTGAAGCCCTGCTCGCGGCCCCACTGTGCGATGCGATCGATGAGGCAGGTTCCCGTGTCGAACTGCTGATACTGGCGGTCGCGCATCGTCGCGAGACCCACGAGATCTCCCTGGTCGATGCACGCCGTGCTCGAGGCCACGAACTTGTCGCCATCCATGAGGCTGAACGCGTAGTGGCGTCCCTCGGGCTCGAGCAGGCTCGCCAGCAGCAGCCGGCATTCGGTCTGGTACGGCGACTGCGGATCTTCGGCCGACCATTGTGTCGCCGCGCCGCGGATCGTGTATTCCGCCGCACCCGGTGCGTTCACGATGAAATCGAAGTTGGCACAGCGACGCCGTGCCCGATTGACCGTCTGGTGAAAGCGGCCCTGTCGCCAGTGCGTTTCGTAGTCCGATGCGAGATGCATCGCGTACGTGGTCTCCGACTTTATTCTGCGGACGTAGCCCAGTTGCGGCGGAGGAAGCCCCATGCGCCACCACACGATGCGGGATGGCACGGGCAGGCGTGCCAGCAGCGGCTCGAGCGTGCCTGGTCTCGCGACGCCGACGAATCCGGGGACGATCCACTGCGTGATGGGCTCCCACACGCCGCGCGGACTGCACATCAGCGTAACGAGTGCTTCGGGCTTCCCCTGCGCATCGACGGAAAGATAGGTGCGGACCCGGGCATGCTTCGCGGCGATGTGCGCGAGCGCGGGATAGAGCGTTCGCGCCCAGCCGGGCGGGTCGGGTAGTTGGGTCAGGGCTTCATCGAGCTCGGTGCACCAACTGTCGAAGCGCAGGAGATCCGGACGAGGCATCGAATCATTGTTCCGGCAGCCGTGAGGTGCGGTCAAGTGCGGCACGGAAGAACCGCGAGCCGCGACACACCCGTCGCCGACACATCAGGTATCCTGCATCTCACCGTGGCAGGCATCGAATATCGTCCTCTGGCAGACAGCGATTTCGCGGGCGTGCACCGCGTGGCGCTCGAGTCGTGGCGCAACACCTATCGCGGCCTGCTGGACGAAGAGCGTATCGAAGGCACGGTCAACGAGCACTACAGCGCCGAGCGACTGCGCCAGGTACTGGGCAAGGTGGCCACCGGTTCCAGGTATTTCGAGGTCGCAGTGCGCGATGGGCAGGTGCTGGGTTTCTGCACCATCGTTTTCACCAGCCTCGGCGCCGAACTGTCACGCCTGTACGTCCTTCCGGGGGCTTTCGACGGGCGTGTCGGATCGACGTTGCTTCAGCGCGCCACGCAGTATCTGCGCTCGCATGGCTACCATTCCTGTCACAGCTGGATGCACAAGGGAAACCAGCGCGCCATCCAGATGTATCTGCGCAGGGGCGCGCGTCATGTGCCGGAGCTGGATCGGGATGACAGCTACTACGTGGAAAGAGCCCTGACCGTGCGCGGCTCGATCACCAACGCCGTGAAGCGCGTGCTCAGACGACTCGCGCGGACGCTGCGTGGCGGTCGGCAGGACACAGCTCGGCAACAGTGACGAACGACAGCTGGCGCGCCCGCAGGGTCGAGATGACCTGCGGCAACGCTTCGACGGTATGCGCGTAGTCGTCGTGGAACAGGATGATGCTGCCGGCGGACGGTGTCGAGCGCGTGATGCGCTGCTCGATGTCCGCGGCGGTCTCGCAGAACGAATCGCGGCTGTCGTATGACCAGAACGCGAGGCGGTATCCACGCTGGCTCAGGTCGCGCAACGCGCCGAAAGTGATGTCGCCGTACGGCGGCCGGTAGTAAGGAGCCAGGTTCGAGCCGGCGATCTCGCACAGCACCGCGTGGCAGGAAATCGCGTTGTCGGCGGCCACGCGCGCAGGCTGCGTGGAGGCCGCGACGTGATCGACGCCGTGCGCCGCGATCTGGTGCCCGGCCGCGTGCGCGCGGCGCACCAGTTCCGGCCAGCGGGCGGCGTTCAGCCCCTGGAAGAAGAACGTCGCGCGCACTTCGAGCCGCGCCAGGATGTCGAGTATGCGGGGGGTGTAATCCGGGTGCGGGCCGTCGTCGAAGGTCAGGGCGACACGGTTCTGTTGTTCGGAAGGCTGTTCGAAGCACAGCAGCTCCGGGGCGAAGCGGCTGGCAAGGCTGAGCAGTTTCATCGGGAGTCGCATGATTGTTCTTCTTTGTCAGGCCGCGGCCACGCGGCGGGCGGAATCGGCGATGGGCGACGTCGCGGCCCGTTCGAGCACGCGGTAGTAAGACGCCGCGGCACGGGACCAGCTTTCTTCGCGCATGGAGGCTGCGATCGCCGCGTGATCCCAGGTGCGCGTCAGCGCCGCGGCCATGGCCGTGGCCAGGGCGGCGGCGTCGGCCGGCGGGACCGCGAGGCCACGGGACGCGGTGACGAGCTCGGTCAGTGCACCGCACTGGCTGGCCACGAGCGGACGACCACAGGCAAGGGCTTCCATCGCCGCGTTGGGGTGTCCTTCACGGCGGCTGGGCATGGCGATCACGTCGGCGGCCGTCATCCAGGTCGCCACTGTCGCGTGCGGCACGGAGCCGGCCAGCCGGAATCGATCGCCCAGGGCGGCGGCGGCGATACGCGCTTCGAGAGCCGGACGCTCCGGACCTTCGCCCACCACCACGAATCGCGCCGCGGGCAGCGTCGCGCCCAGGCGGCTCGCGGCGTCCACGAGCACGTCGACGCCCTTTTCATGGCTGAGGCGGCTCACGCAGACTACGAGGGGACCGGCATCGAGGCCCAGCGTGCGCCGCGCCGCGGCCTGGTCGCCGGGGCTGAAGCGCGCGGTATCCACGCCGTTGGGAATCACGGTGATGCGATCCGCCGGTACGCCGGCCTCGCGCAGCACGTCGGCCAGCGGCTGGGAAACGGTGGTGATGGCGGCGGCGGCGTGCAGCGCGTCGAGGATGCGCGTGCGCTTGGCCGGGTTGCGCAGGTCTTCGTTGACGTCGCAACCCAGGCCGGTGAGCACCACCGGTAGTTTGAGCAACGCGCCGATGCGCACCGCCACCACGCCATCCGGGTAGAGCCAGTGTGCATTGATCACGTCGAAGGGGCGCTCGCGATGGCGCCGCGCGATCGCGCCGCGGACTCCCAGGTACATGAAGCGGTCGTGGGCACGTTCGGATAGCCGGGGAATCAGCGGGTAGCGCGGGTAGGTCGCGACCACACCGTCGAACTCCTGGCGCGCCGCCAGTGCGCCGAACTCGCGTGCGTAGGCCGGCGCGAGACGTGCCGCGAGCCGCCCGGACGGAAACCATGGCAGCGGCACGGCGACTTCGAGATCGCACAGCCGCGCGAGCTCCGCGGCGATCTGCCGCGTGAACAGGCCGCGATTGGCATCCCGCGAGGTCGGGAACAGGTTGGAGTACAGCAGTGCCCTCATGCGCGCAGGGCCACGGGAGCCGGGTGCGCCTCGCGCAGGGCGCGCAGCGGCAGGCACAGGTCGTCGACGAACGCGCGGTGCCAGGTCTCGAGGATCACCAGCGACAGCAGCCGGCGGCTGTAGTCGCCCTGGCCGGCACGGTGTTTCGCGAGGATGTCGCGCACGTACTCGGGGCGGAAGTAGCCGCGATCCAGCGTGCGCGGATCGAGCAGCACTTCGCTGACGCGGTCGTAGAGCTTGTCGCGGAACCACAGCGAGATCGGCACCGGGAAGCCCTGCTTCTTGCGGTAGATGATGCTGCGGGGAATCCAGCGTTCGGCCGTGCGCTTCAGCAGGTACTTGCCGATGTTGCCGTTCAGGCGCAACTCGTCGGGCAGCGACAGGCAGAACTCGATGAGCTTGTGGTCGAGGAATGGCACGCGCAGTTCCACCGACGCGGCCATGGTCATCTTGTCGGCCTTGATCAGCAGGTCGTCCGGCAGCCAGCTCTTGATATCCACGTACGACATGCGCTTGAGCTGCGTGGCGTCGCGCAGGCAGCCGAACAGTCCGCCGAAATAGTCGGACACCGTGGTGCCGACCGCCTGCCGGAAGCCGTCGGTGTACATGCGCGAGCGGATGCCGCGCGTCAGGTCGTTGGGAATGCTCCAGTAACGATCGGCGAGCGGCGTGCCGATCCAGTCGAGGTACTTGCAGGCCTTCTCGGAACGGTGGCGTGCGGCCAGCGCGCGCGCGATCGCGGCGCCGCCCAGCGGGCGCGCCACGCCGCGCAGCAGGTCCACCTTGCGCATGATGTCGTACAGCGGGTAGCCGGCCAGCGCCTCGTCGCCGCCTTCGCCCGACAGCACCACGGTCACGTCGCGACGCGCACGGCGCGCCAGTTGATAGAGCGCGATGCCGGCGCTCTCGACGATGGGTTCCTCGGAGCGTTGCACGAAGGCCGCGACGTTCTCGAAGAAGTCGCCGTGAGTGAGCAGGTGTTCGACGTGGTCGGTGCCGAGGTGTTCCGCGACCGCGCGCGCGTGCGGCAGTTCGTTGTGCTCGGGACTGTCGCCATAGCCGATGGAGAACGTCTTGACGGGTGCGCTCGTGAGCTCGCGCATCTGCGCCACGATGACGCTGGAGTCGACGCCGCCCGACAGGAACGCCCCCAGCGGCACGTCGCTGATGAGCCGCAGCCGCACGCTCTCGCGCAGCAGCGCCTGGAATTCCTCGCTGGCCTCGTCGAGGCTCAGCTTGCGCGCCGGCCCGTCGGGCACGTCCCAGTAGCGCTCGATGCGCGGAGCGGCCTGGCCCGGCTTCCACAGCAGGTGATGCCCGGGCAGGAGTTTCTTCACGCCCTGGAACATCGTGTCCTCGCCCGGGACGTAACCCACAGCGGTGAAGAAATCGATGGCGGCAGGTTCGGGGCTCGCGAGTCCACCGCGAGCCAGCAGCACGGGTTTCACTTCCGAGGCGAACACCAGCCGGTTGCCCACCTGGCTGTAGTACAGCGGCTTGATGCCGAGCCGGTCACGGGCGATGAACAGCGTGCCCTGCCTGGTGTCGTACAGCGCGAAGGCGAACATGCCGCGGAATCGCTCGACGCAGGCCGTGCCGAACTCCTCCCAGGAGTGCACGATCACTTCGGTGTCGGTATTGGTGCTGAAGCGGTGGCCGCGCGCGACCAGGTCCTTGCGCAGCTCCTGGTAGTTGAATATCTCGCCGTTGAACATCACGAGGATGCTGCGATCCTCGTTGTAGACCGGCTGCTCGCCGGCGGCCAGGTCGATGACGGTGAGGCGGCGGTGGCCGAGACCGATGCGCGCGTCCGACCAGAAACCTTCCGCGTCGGGGCCGCGCTCGGCCATCAGGCCGGTCATTTGCCTTAACAGGGTGGGATCGACGCCGGCGGCCCCCGTGGGTTCATAGATTCCACAGAAACCACACATCGTTGAGGCCTCGGCAAGCGCAGCAAAAAGGGGCCGAAAAAGTAACTTACGGGTGCCGGGACGGGTACCCGCGGCGTTTTGGCCACGGCCGTTTCCGTGACGCAGCTCTCGGGGAATTTTTTCGTGACCTCGGTCACTCTTATGCGGGTAGCCGAAGCCGCTCCGGGACAGGCCGTCGAGCGCTCCGTGTACCTTAGCGCGCCTTGAAACCCGTATTGCTTGCCGGGAGAGGTAGCTCGCGAATGGTCGTGCGACTGCGCATTTTCTTGAGTCTTGCCATGGTCATGGCGTTTGCCGCAGCCGTGCCGGTCACCACGTTCGCCGAGGAGACCCCGCCGCCGCCGTCCCGGGCGGACTACGTCATCGGCCCGGGCGACACCCTGCAGGTCTTCGTCTGGCGCAATCCCGAACTATCCACCAGCGTGCCGGTGCGCCCGGACGGCAAGATTTCCACGCCGCTCGTGGAGGACATGGTGGCCGTCGGCAAGAGCCCGGCGGAACTGGCCCGCGACATCGAGAAGGTGCTGGCCGAGTACGTCCGCACCCCGACGGTGAACGTGATCGTCACCAGTGCCGCCAGCGCGCTCAGCCAGATCAAGATCGTCGGCGAAGTGAAGGCGCCGCAGAGCGTGCCGTATCGCGACGGCCTGCGCGTGCTGGACGTGGTGCTGGCCGCCGGCGGCGTCACCGACTTCGCCGCTCCCAATCGCGCCAAGATCGTGCGCGCCGCGGCCAACAACCAGAAACAGAAAGAACAACGCGTCCGGCTGGGGGATCTCTTGCGCAAGGGCGACATGTCGCAAAACCTCGCGCTCGCGCCGGGGGATGTGCTCGTGGTACCGCAGGCTCGTTTCTGAGGCAGGTGTATGGCGGGTGTTGAACAATCATTGAATCTGCTGGCACAGCAGCTGCGCGATGAAGTGCGCGGCATGTGGCGCTTCCGCTGGAAGGCCATGGCCGTCGCCTGGGCCGCGCTGGTGGTGGGCGCCATTGCGGTGGCGTCGCTGCCGGACACTTACATGGCCTCGGCCAAGGTGTACGTCGATTCGGGTTCGCGCCTCGGCAAGCTGCTGCAGGGCCTGGCCGTGGAAACCAACGTCGAGGCACAGATCGCGGTGGTGCGGCAGACGCTGCTCGGCCGCCCGAACCTGGAGCGCCTCACGCGTTCGCCGGAATACGCTTCGAAGCGCGCGCTCGAAACGCGCACGCAGGCGCAGCAGGACCGCATGATCGAATCGCTGCGCAAGAAGATCGAGATCCTGCCGATCCGCGGCGCGGAAACCGCCGGCGCGTTGATCCTCGTCGTGAGCTTCCAGGACGAGAGCCGCGACCGCGCGCTGTTCGTGGTGCGCTCGCTGGTGGAAGGCTTCGTGAGCGAGACGCAGGATGTCTCGCGCGCCAAGGCCGAAGAGGCGCAGTCGTTCCTCGTCAAGGAACTCGACGAGCTCGAGGACAAGCTCGCCACGGCCGAAGACAAGCTCGCGCAGTTCAAGAAGGATCACTTCGGCGTGTTGCCGGGGCAGGGTGGCGATTACTTCACGCGACTGCAGACCGAACGCCAGGGACTCGACCAGGCCCGCAGCCAGCTCGACGTCATCGTGAGCCAGCGCAACGCGCTGAGCGACCAGCTGCGCGGCCAGGCCCCGCTGATTCCGACCGGCCAGCCCACGGATTTCGCAGCTGCCGGGCGCAAGGACATCGACGCACGCATCAAGGAATCCGAGTCCAGGCTCGAAGAGCTGCTGCTGCGTTACACCGAGAAACATCCCGAGGTCATCGCCCTCCAGCAGACCATCGCGGAGCTCAAGCAGCGCCGCGCCGACGAACTGGCGGCCCTGCAAAGCGGTGGCGCCGGTTCCGGCAGCATGTCGGTGGCGGACAACCCGCTGTACCAGAGCATCCGCATTCAGCTCAACAAGGTGGAAGTGGACATCGCGGCGGCGCGCGCCGACATCGCGCAGCGCGAACGCCGCATTGCCGACCTGCAGCGCTCGATCAATACCGCGCCGGACGTCGAGGCCGAGCTCGGCCGCCTGAACCGCGACTACGGCGTGGTCAAGGCGCAGTACGAGGCGCTGCTCGATCGACTGCAGCGCGCGCGCCTGTCGGAGAGCGCCGAGGAAACGGGCGTGGTGCAGTTCAAGGTCATCGAACCGCCGACGGCGAAGTTCGAGCCGGTGGGGCCGAATCGCCTGCTCATGATGATCGCCGTGCTGCTCGGCTCCATCGGCGCCGCCGGCGCGTTGTGCTACGTCATGCACCAGCTGCGCCCGGTGATCGGCAACGCCAACGCGCTCGCGGACCTGACCCGCCTGCCGGTGCTCGGCACCGTGTCGATCGGCCGCCTCGAAGAACATCGCGCCGAGATGCGCAGCTCCGCATTGCGCTTCGCCACCGCGTTCGGTGGGCTGCTGGTGGTCTTCGGCGTCGCATTGTTGTTCCGTAACGATTTCGCCTCCCTGCTGCGGCAGATCTGAGCACGCCCGGGAAACCTGAGGAATTCGCGACATGAGCCTGATCGAAGAAGCCCTGAAGCGCGCCAAACGCGATGGCCTCACCCAGGATGCCTCGAGAACCCGGCCGGTGCCGGCTGCGCACGCGCCGCGCGTCGTCGAGCCCTCGATCGCGCCGGCCGGCCGGCTCGCCGCGCGCCTGGCCGCGCGCCCGCAGCTCAAGATCGATCGCGAGATGCTGCGCGCCGCGGGTCTCGCTCCGCAGCGCTCGGCCGAACGGCGCCTGACTTCCGAGTACCGCGCGCTCAAGCGCGGACTGCTCGCCTTCATGGGGCGCCGTGGCGCCAGCCCCGAGAGCAACAATTCGATCATGGTCGCCAGCGCGATGCCGGGCGAAGGCAAGACCTTCACCGCGCTCAACCTCGCGGTCAGCCTGGCCGCCGAGCGCGACTGGACCGTGGTGCTGGTCGATGCCGACAGCGCCAAGCATCACCTCTCGACGGTGCTCGGCATCGACGCGGAACGCGGCCTGCTGGACGTATTGTCGGATACCAGGCTGTCGTTCGCCGATGTCATGTACCGCACCGCGGTGCCGGGCCTGCACGTCGTGGCGGCCGGGCAGGCGTCCGAGGCCTCCACTGAACTCATCGCCAGCGCGCGCATGACGCAGGCACTGCAGGACCTGTTGCGCGAGGAACCAGGCGCCATCGTGGTGTTCGACTCCTCGCCGCTGCTGCTGACCACCGACTCGCGTGCGCTCGCCGACGCGGTCGGACAGGTATTGCTGGTGGTGCGCGCCGATTCGACGCCGCGCGCCTCGGTCATGGAAGCCATCGCCGCGCTCGGCGACGGGCACCAGATCGGCCTCGTACTCAACGAGTACCAGGGAACTGCCCTGCAGCAGAGCTACTACGAAGACAACGAAGCGACCCGCGCCGCGTCCGCAAGCTGAATGGACCGCGCGCCACTCTCGCGGGACGTGGCACAAGACCGACGGAGTGCTGCGCGACGCTTCCCGAACGAGCTCGTGACCCCGGCAGCGCAACACCACTCGAACCCCGCGAACCCCGATGAACGCGTGACGCTCATCGACGCGCTGCGGGGCGCCGCGCTGTTCGGCGTGCTGCTCGTGAACATCATGTGGTTCGCGGGCATGGGGCACGCCGTGCCCGACGGAGTGCTGGCCGGACTTTCCACGGCACCCCTCGACACCCTCGTCGAAGACCTGATCGACCTGCTGGTTTCGGCCAAGGCCATCGGCGTCTTCTCCTTCCTGTTCGGCGTGGGCTTCGCCATGCAGATCGAGTCGATCTCGCGTTGCGATCCTGCGCCGCAGCGTCGTTATTCGCGGCGGCTGGTCGGGCTGCTGGTCCTCGGCCTCGTGCACTGGCTGGCGATCTGGTCCGGTGAAATCCTGCACGTCTACGCGGCTGCCGGCTTCGTGTTGCTGGGCCTCCGCCGGCTGCGCACCCGAACGCTGGTGGCGGCGGGGCTGGTGCTGGCGGTGTTCGCGCGGCCCATCGCCGGACACTTGTACGTGCTGGCCGGTGGCGATGGCTCGATGGTGATGCCTTCGGCCAACGACTTCGCATTGCGCTTCGACGTGTTCACGCAGGGTTCCTTCGCGCAGGCGGTGGGATTGCAGCTGCGCGAGGACGTGACCTGGCAGCTGATCTCGGGATCGACGCTGGCCGACCTGTTGCACGCGCTCGGACGCTTCATGGTGGGCATAGCCGTCGCACGGGGCGGCTACCTCCGCCAGCCGGGTGGCTACCTGCATCGCGCCGCGTGGATCGCGGCGCTGGCGCTGCCGGCGGGTTTCGTGCTGGAACACGACTGGGTGTTCGGCGCCTGGATGCTGGCACACGGCTGGGTCACGCAGCCCTTGGCGCTGCAGATATTCCGGCATGCCTGCAACTCGCTGGGCGTGGTGTGCATGACGGCGGGCTACGTGACCTTGTTCATGTTGGGCTGGCAAGTCGAGCTGTTCCGCAGGATGTTTGCCTGGCTGGTGCCGACCGGCCGCATGGCACTGACAAACTACCTGTCACAGACCGCGATCTGTTACCTGCTGTTCTTCGGCTTCGGCCTCGCGCTCATGGGCCGCGTCGGCACCACGGTGTGCCTGGCGATCAGCGTCGCGGTGTACCTGCTGCAATGTCTGGTCAGCCACTGGTGGCTGGCGCATTTCAGGTTCGGCCCGATGGAATGGCTGTGGCGCTGGTGGACCTACGGTTCGCGGCCCAGGTTGCTGCGGAGCGCCTGATGAACCGCGCCGCCGGACCCGTTCCGCGCGTCACCATCGGCATGCCCGTGTACAACGGGGCGCGCCACGTGGCGCAGGCCGTCGATTCACTGCTGTCGCAGACTTTCGCGGATTTCGAGCTCGTCATCGCCGACAACGCCTCGACGGATCTCACCGGCGACATCTGCCGCGGCTACCAGGCGCGTGATCCGCGCGTGCGCTACGTGCGGCACGCCACCAACCGGGGCGCGGTGTACAACTGGAACTTCGTGGTCGCCGCAGCGCGCGGACAATACTTCAAGTGGGCCTCGGCCAATGACTACTGTGCGCCCACGCAGCTCGAGCGCTGCGTGCAGGTGCTCGACACGGAGCCCGAAGTCGTCATCACCTATGGCCGTACCGCCTTCGTCGACGACGACGGCCAGCCGCTGGGAGAGTATCCGCACGACGTCGAGGTGCTGGACGCACGGCCGAGCGTGCGCTTCGAGCGCGTGTGCCGCGAGCTGCGCGCGAACAACGCGCAGTCGGGCCTGGTCCGGCTGGCGATCCTGCGTCGTACCGGGATCGAGCGCGCCTATCCCGGCGGAGACATGACCTTGATGTCCGAGCTGGCGCTGCACGGCGGGTTTCGGCGGATTCCAGAGGTCCTGCTGTTCCGGCGCATGGGCGCGCAGTCCGCCACCAGGTTTCGCAGTGCGAGCGAGTTGCGCGACTTCCTCGATCCCGCTGCGAAGCCGCGCGCTGACTTCGTCATGTGGCACACGCATTGGGACTACCTTGCTTCCATGAGCCGCGCACCGCTGCCGTTGCGTGAACGGCTGGCGGTCCTGAAATACATCCTGCGCAGCGCCTGGTGGTTCCGCGCCCGGCTCTGGAGCGAGGTCGCGGCGGTGTTCACGCAGCGCGCGGCATCGGCGACATGAGCCGGCGGCCGCTGCGAATAGGACTGTTCGGCCTGTTCGGCGTGCGAAACATCGGTAACGAGGCAACGCTGGCGGCGACGGTGGCGGCGCTGCGCGAACGCGCTCCCGATGCCGAGCTGGTGCTGGTGTCGCGCCCGCCCGCGGCGGGGGCGGGACTTCCGCAGTTTCCACGCCAGATCGAACCTGACCAGCTGCCTCTGCTGGACCGCTCGTGGCCCGGCATTCCGTATCGCTGGAAGAAGCCGCTGGCCGGGTTCATGCAGCGCGCCACGGAACCGCTGCGACGCCTGCGGACCCGGCGCGTGGCTCGCCAGATCGACATGCTGCTCATCGCCGGCACGGGCATCGCCGACGATTTCGGACAGGGGCACCTCGAAGCGCCTCACCACCTGGCGCGCTGGTGCGAAGTGGTGCGCGGTCAGGGCGGCACCGTGTGTTTCGCCAGCATCGGTGCCGGGCCGGCCAGCCATCCGCTCGCGCGCCGTTGGTTTGGCGATGCACTGCGGGCCGCCAGCTACCGCTCCTACCGCGAACACTCCTCGCGCCGCTTCGCGCAGGAAATCGGCGTCGATGTCTCCGCGGACCCGGTGATGCCGGACCTCGTGTTCGGCCTGCCCATCGACAGGTCGGCCGCCGGGCGCGCGCCCGATTGGCCCCCGAAGAGCATTGGCCTCGGCGTCATGGGTTACTCCGGCTGGAACCTCGAAGGCGTGGCGGCTGAAAAGACTTATGCCAGCTACCTGGCCAAGACCGAGTGGCTGGCCCGGCAGCTGCTGGATTCCGGGTACCGGGTGCACCTGCTCATCGGCAACCGCGGCGGCGACCGCCGGCCGGTCGCCGACCTCTGCAAGGCCCTGCCGGGGCAGCTCGCGGCCGGCACGCTGGTAGCGTCGGACCTTCTTACACATGACGACGTGTTAGGCGAGATCGCCGCTACCGACCTCGTGATCGCCACCCGCTTCCACAACGTCCTCAAGTCGCTGCTGCTGGCCCGGCCGGTGATTTCGATCGGTTATGCCATCAAGAACGACGACCTGATGCGCGAGATGGATCTGGAGCAATACTGCCACCACGTCGACAATTTCCAGCCGGCACAGGTACTTGAACAGGTACGCAGCCTCGCCGCCATGCCGCGGCCGCCGCACGCGAAGCTGCGCGAGCGGGTAACAGAATATCGGCAGACCCTGGCCAGGCAGTTCGACCGGATCCTCGAGTTGGGTCGCGCAAGCGAAGATTGAACCGGATCACGAAATCCGTAATCGCGCCCCGAAGCCCGCCAAAGCGCCGGGCACCAGTACTGTAAATTTCGCCGTCACCGCGACTTAAGCGTTGTTGTAGCGGGATTTTTTCTCCTCAGGGGCAATGAAAATGATCATCGTAGACACCGCTCTGTCACGTCGTGAAGCCGAGGGGAAACCTGTCCGGGTGGCGCTCGTCGGCGGCGGCTACATGGCCCGCTGCATCGCACTGCAGATCGTCAGTGCGATTCGCGGCATGAAGCTGGTAGCCATCGCGAATCGCACCGTCGGCAAGGCCGAAGCCGCCTACCGCGAAGCCGGGGTCTCGAGCCCGGTCCACGTGAGCACGGTCGCCGACCTGCAGAAGGCGATCGAGCAGGACCGCTACGCCGTCACCGAGGATGCGATGCTGGTCTGCCAGGCCGGCAACATCGACGCGGTGATCGAAGCCACCGGCCATGTCGAGTTCGGCACGCGCGTGAGCTTCGAAGCCATCCGCCACGGCAAGCACGTGGTCCTCATGAGCGCGGAAATCGACGCCTCGGTGGGCCCCATTCTCAAGACCTACGCGGATCGCGCGGGCGTCACGTACAGCTACACGGACGGCGACGAGCCGGGGGTGGGCATGAACATGTACCGCTTCCTCGACAGCATGGGTTACCAGCCAGTGCTGATGGGGCAGATGAAGGGCATGCTCGATCGCTACCGCACGCCCGAGACGCAACAGGGATTCGCCGAGAAGCACGGCCAGAACCCGTACGTCATGGCGTCGTTCGCCGACGGTTCCAAGCTCGCACTCGAGGCCGCCATCATGGGCAACGCCACCGGCTTCGTCCCGCAGGTGCGCGGCATGCGCGGCTATCCACTCGCGCACGTCAACGACATGCTGAAGGCATTCAGCCCCGACGACTTCAATCGCGAGGGTTTCGTCGAGTACTCGCTCGGCGCCGCGCCTCACACCGGCGCATTCGTCATCTGCCGCAACGATCACCCCGAGAAGCGCCGGCTCATGGCGTATCTCAAGATGGGCGACGGACCGCTGTACATGTTCTACACGCCGTTCCACCTGCCGCCGTGGCAGATCCCGCACTCCGTGGCGCGCGCCGTGCTGTTCAACGACGCGACGATCACGCCGCGCGGTGCGCCGGTGTGCGACACCATCGCCTATGCCAAGCGCGACCTGAAGGCCGGCGAGCGGCTCGACGGCATGGGTGGCTTCACCTGTTACGGTCTCGTCGAGCGCTACGAGGTGTGCGCGCGCGAGGACTACCTGCCGATGGCGATCTCGCTCGATTGCCGTCTCAAGACCGACGTCGCCAAGGACCAGCCGATCCATTACTCGCAGGTCGAACTGCCGCGGGACCGGCTGTGCGACCAGCTGCGGGCCGAGCAGAAGCAGCGGTTCCACCCGGTGGAGAAAGCGGCCTGAGCACCAGATTGCAAAGGGAGATTCGATGAAAGTTGTACTTTTCTGCGGTGGCCTGGGAACGCGGCTGCGCGAGCACTCGGAAACCATTCCCAAGCCGCTGGTGAACATCGGCTACCGGCCCATCCTCTGGCACCTGATGCGCTACTACGCGCACTTCGGCCACAAGGATTTCATCCTGTGCCTGGGTTACCGCGGCGACCTGATCCGCGAGTACTTCCTCAACTACGACGAATGCCTGACCAACGACTTCGTGATGTCCGAAGGTGGCAAGAAGGTCGAGCCGCTCAAGCGCGACATCGCCGACTGGCGCATCACCTTCGTCGACACCGGCATGCACTCGAACATCGGCCAGCGGCTGCTGCGCGTGCGTGACTACGTGAAGGACGACGAGATGTTCATGGCGAACTACGCCGACGGCCTCACCGACCTGCCGCTGGACAAGTACATCGAGGAATTCAGGGCGAACAAGCAGGCGGTCGCGAGCTTCATGGCCACGCGCACCTCGCAGAGCCTGCATTGCGTGCATGCGGACGACGGTGGCGTCGTCACGAGCTTCGGCCAGATCGCGTCCAGCGAGTTCTGGATCAACGCCGGCTTCTTCTGCCTGCGCCCGCAGATCTTCGACTTCATCGAAGAGGGCGACGAGCTGGTGGAGAAACCCTTCCAGCGCCTCATCGACCGGAAGCTGCTGAAAGTGCACC
>DASTHJ010000207.1:0-13559 GCA_035718265.1 Steroidobacteraceae bacterium
GCTGGTGAGGATCGCGGCCGTGGTGCTGTTCGCGTCGTTCGCGCGCGCCGCGGAGCCGACCACCGATGAGGTGGTGGCGCGCGGCAAGTACCTGGTGACCACGTCCGGCTGCCACGATTGCCACACGCCGTTCAAGATGACGCCGCAGGGTCCGGCGCCCGACATGGATCGCATGCTGTCGGGTCATCCCGAGCAGCTCGAAATGCCCGCGGCGCCGCAGCTGCCCGCCGGCCCCTGGCTGGTGGCGGTGGGCGCGACGAACACCGCGTGGTCCGGCCCCTGGGGCGTGAGCTTCACGGCCAACCTGACGCCGGACAAGGAAACGGGGCTCGGCAGATGGACGGTGCGCACGTTCACGGACACCATCCGCACGGGCCGTCACCTGGGACGCGGCCGTGAGATCCTGCCGCCGATGCCCATCCCGGTGTACCGCAACTTCACCGACGAGGACCTCGCGGCCATCTTCGCGTACCTGCAGAGCGTCCCGGCCATCAGGAACAAGGTCCCGGCGCCCCGGCCGCCCGCTCCGGCCACCGCCGCGCGGTAGCTAGCCATTGCAGCCGCTTCGATTCGTTACACTGGCGAGATGAAGCGGCTGTTCTGGATGGCATGCGCCTGGAGCTGCGTCGGCGTGACGCACGCCGACGACTCCAGGCTCAGGCTCGAGCCCACTTCGCTGGAGATCCCGCGGCAGTTCGGCCCGCTCACCTACCGTGGCACGCCGGACACCTTCGGAGACGCGGCGCTCGGCACGGGCTACCGCTTCCAGGCGCCCGGCATGGCGCTGACGTTCTACGCCTACGACTCGGGCATGAGCGACATTCCCGATGGCGCCGACAACGTTCCGGTGTGCCAGGAGTTCGAGCACGCCAAGTCCGACATCACGCAGGCGGGCTATGGGCACACGGTGCACAAGGGCGACCAGCTCGTGCGGCTGAATCCGCCGGACGAGCATCCGCTGGCGCGCGAGGCCGCCTTCGAGTTCGAGATCGAGAGCCATCCGGCGCTCTCGTTCGTGTGGTTCACGGGAATCGAAAAGACCTTCATCAAGGTGCGCTTCACGGCCGACGCGCAATTGCGCAACGAAGTGCCGGAATTGCGGCGCGCGGTGCTGGAGGCGCTCGGCGACGCGATCGGGCCGCGACCCGCGCCCGCGAAGCAGCAGGAGAAGGATTCCATCGACATCGTGCTCGGCGACGCCGACGCAGACGAAATGGCCGCGGGGCTTCTGTATGCCGCGCTGCTCGGCGCCGTCGCCGAGAAGTCACCGGAAGCCGGGCCGCCCTGCGGCGGCGAGTTCGTGCCGGATTACCCCACGGAAATATCGCTGTACGAGGGGCTCATTTCGATGCGCGATTCCCAGGACCGGAACCGGTTGATGGGCCGCCTTGCGGCCATCCACCGTGCCGGCTTCCTCGAGGAATTCCTCTGGATCGACGCGCATCGCGACGAATGGGGCACCACGCCGCCCGAGGGCCTCGACGTGGGCGATTACCAGGCTTGGCGCAAGAAAAACCTCAAGAAATTCAAGCGCCCGAGATTCGCCAGGCTGGTCGTACACCATCCCCGGCCGCTGCCCGTGGAGTCCGTGGACCGCTGACTCCTGCCGTTCATCGCGACGCAAAAAAAGCTTCCAATCGAGAATAATTCTCATGTAGCTTTCGCGCCCGTGGAATCACGTCGAAGAATGCAGCTCTACCGGACGATGCACTCGTGGCACTGGATCAGCGCCGCGATCTGCCTGGCGGCGCTGCTGCTGTTCTGTATCACCGGCATCACGCTGAACCACGCCAATGCCATCCGCGTGACGCCGCGCGTGACGAAGCTGGAAGCGCAGCTGCCCGACTCGCTCCAGCCGCTGCTGGCGGGCGAGCACGCGGACGCGGCGCTGCCGGACGAGCTGGCCGACTGGATCGAGGAGCGGTTCGACATCGACCTGGACGACGCGAGCGTCGAGTGGTCGCCGGAAGAACTGTACGTGTCGGCGCCGGGACCCGGCCGCGATGCCTGGGTGATGCTCGATCGCGCCAGCCACGTGGCGACGGCCGAGAGCACCGACCGCGGCTGGCTCGCGTACTTCAACGACCTGCACAAGGGCCGCAACACCGGCCTCGGCTGGATCGTCTTCATCGACGTGGTCGCGGCCGCCTGCGTGTTCTTCTCGCTGACCGGCCTGGCGCTGCTGTGGCTCCAGGCGCGACAGCGCACCGCGACCTGGCCGCTGGTGTCGCTCGGCGTCGGCTCGCTGGTCGCGCTGATGATCCTGTTCGCGCATTGAGTAGTTAGTCAGACCCGCCCGGAGCACGCATGACCCTGAAGAGCCGCGCCGTCGTGATCGCCTTCGCCCTGTTCGCCGGCGCCGCCGGCGCCGCGGACCTCACGGTGAACATCGAGATCCCGAACCTGCCGGTCGCCGAGTATCACCGGCCCTACGTGGCCATCTGGATCGAAGGCGCGGACCAGGCGATCGCCGCGAACCTGGCGCTCTGGTACCAGGTGCGCGGCGATCACACCAAATGGCTGCCGGACCTGCGGCAGTGGTGGCGGCGCGGCGGCCGCGACGTGAAAGTGCCGGTCGACGGGCTGACCGGTGCGACGCGCCCCGCGGGCCAGCACATCCTGAAGTTCGATGCCGCGGCCGAACCGCTGTCGAAGCTCGCGCCGGGCAGGTACCAGCTGGTCGTCGAAGCGGTGCGCGAGGTCGGCGGCCGCGAGGTTGTGCGCGTGCCGTTCGAATGGCCCATCCGTGGCGCGCAGCGCGGCCATGCGCAGGGGAAGTCCGAACTCGGTGCCGTCACACTGACCCTGAATCCATGAGGGGAGGGCACATGAATCGCACGTTCGCAAGACTGGCGCTCGCCGCCGTGCTGCTGCCGCCAGCCGCGGGGTTCGCCGCGCGCCCGTGGCTGCTGCCCTCGCAGACCATCGTGGCGCGCAATGGCGGCTGGGTCACGTTCGACGCGGCGAATGCCGACGACCTGTTCTCGTTCAACCAGGGCGCGATGCCGCTCGATGCGCTGAGCGTCAGCGGGCCCGACGGCGTCGCGGTCACTCCGCAGAACCTCGCCCGGGGCAGGACGCGTTCCAGTTTCGACCTCGAACTGCGTACGCCCGGCACGTATCGCGTGGCGGTTGCCGGCGACCAGGTGATGGCGCGCTGGGAACAAGACGGCAAGCCGAAGCGCTGGCGTGGCCCGGCCGCGGACATGCGCGCGAACATTCCCGCCAACGCGGCGAAGCTCGCGCTGGAACAGCAGCAGCGCCGCGTGGAAACTTTCGTCACGGTGGGATCGCCGACCGCCGTGAAGCCGGTAGGGGTGGGACTGGAGCTGGTACCCACACGGCATCCAAACGACCTGTATGCCGGCGAGGCCGCGACGTTCCGCTTCCTGCTGGACGGCAAACCCGCGAAGGACCTGCCGGTGGAAATCATCGCGGGTGGAACCCGCTATCGCGATGCGCCCGAGCCAATGCAGTTCAAGACAGATCAGGACGGTGCGATCACGGTCACCTGGCCCGCGAGCGGGCTCTACTGGCTGGAGGCCGGGATCACGGACGAGCACGCCACCGTGCCCGGCGTCAGGCAGCGCAGCGCCGCGTACGACGCCACGCTCGAAGTCCTGCCGCAGTAGTTCGATGCGCGCGCTGCTCGCCATCGCCGCGCTCGCGCTCTGCGGCTGCACCGCCATGCCACGCGAAACGCTGCTGCAGGGCGAGACCATGGGCAGCGCCTGGACCGTGAAGATCGCGGGCCGCCTGCCCGCGCCGCGCGAGCTGTTGCAGGCCGGTGTGCAGGCGCGCTTCGAGGCCGTCGACCAGGCGCTCAGCACGTACCGCCAGGATTCGGCACTGAGCCGGTTCAACGCCGACGATCGCGGTGAGTGGCTGGACGTCGACGCCGAGCTCGCGGAAGTCATGGGCTACGGACTCGGTCTCGCCGCGGCCAGCGGCGGCGCCTATGACGTCACGGTCGGACCGCTGGTGAACCTCTGGGGCTTCGGGCCGGATCCGGCGCGCGAGCAGGCGCCCGAAGCCGCGGCCATCGGTGCGGCGCGTGCGCGCGTGGGCTATCGCCAGGTCGAGGTGGACGTCGCCGCGCGGCGTGCGCGCAAGCCGGCCGGCGTGCGCATCGACCTGTCCTCGCTCGGCAAGGGCCGCGGCGTCGATCGCGTCGCCGGCTATCTCGACTCGATGGGGGTGACCGACTATCTGATCGATCTTTCCGGCAAGCTGCGCGCGCGCGGCCGCAACGGCGCGGGTGTGCCGTGGCGCGTGGCCGTCGAACAGCCGGCGCCGGACGATCCCGGCGGCACGCCGCGCACCCTTCCCGCGGTCGTGGCATTGCGCGATGCCAGCGTCGCGACCGCGGGCGACTACCGGCGCTACTTCGAGAGCGGCGGGCATCACTATTCGCACATCATCGATCCGCGCACCGGCTATCCCGTGTCGCATGCCACCGTGTCGGCGACCGCGATGGCCCCGACCTGCATGGCGGCCGACGCACTGGCGACGGTGTTCATGGTCATGGAGCCGGGCGCCGCGCTGCGGCTGGCCGACGACCAGCACGTGCCCGCGCTGCTGATCAGCCGCGAGCGCACGGGTTTCCGCCTGGTCCGCAGTACGGCCTGGCCGGCCGAGTAGTTTGAAGTCGCAGGTGCGTGCCGCGCGGCTGTAGGTGCGCGCCGGCCATCGGCGGGCATGCAAGCCGACAGGTCGGATGACCTTGCCGCGCGGTGGCAGGCGCAGAATGCCGTCGTGCAGCCGCGACGCAGCCTGTGGACCATCCTGCAGGGCACCACGCGCAACTGGCTCGAAGACCAGGCCTCGAGCATCAGTGCGGCCCTGGCTTTCTACTGCGCCTTTTCGCTGGCGCCGCTGCTGATCATTTCGGTGACGCTCGCGGGCTGGATCGTCGGCAGCGAGCGGGCCTATGCCTATCTGGGCTCACAGGTGACGCTGCTGTTCGGCACCCAGAGCGCCGACCTGCTGATGCAAGCCATGCAGAGCGCGCAATCGAAGGAGGGCGCCTGGGCGACGATCCTCAGCGCCGTGATGCTGCTGGTGGGCGCGAGCACGGTGTTCGCGGCGCTCGAGAACGCGCTCCAGCAGATCTGGGGCGGACGCAATTCCCGGCCGCGCGGCTGGCGCGCGTTCGTGCGCGCACGCCTGATTTCCTTCGGTTTCATCCTCGCGATCGGCTTCCTGCTGCTGGTCTCGCTGACGCTGACCACGGCGCTGTCGGCGCTGCGCGGCTATGCGCTGCGGCACTTCGAAGGCATGGTGAGCCTGTTCGCCGCGCTGGATTTCCTGCTGTCGATCGGACTCGGTACCGGACTGGTGGCGCTGATGTATCGCTATCTGCCGGTGCGCCGCCTGCCGTGGCGACAGGTGCTGATCGGCGCGCTGGTGACGGCGTTGCTGTTCCACCTGGGAAGGTGGGCGATCGGGCTGTATCTCGGGCACGCCACGCAGCCCACGGCATTCGGCGCGGCCGCTTCGTTCGCGGCGCTGCTGCTGTGGCTGTACTACACCGCGCAGATCTTCCTGTTCGGCGCGGAGTTCACGGCCTTCCTCGGCCAGTCGCGCCGACCGCCGGCGCCGCTGGTGGCTACTTCCGCTTGATCGTGAACTTGCCGAAGGCCACGCCGAGGTCCCAGCCCTCGCCGGTGCCGGACAGCGCCAGCGAGATCTCGCCCTTGGTGACCACCTGGCCCTGCGCCGACTTCACGGCGCCGGCATGCGCCTCGGCGCTGGCGTAGCTGCCGAGCACGTCGTTGATGTTGTGCACGCCGGCGAATTCGCCGACGCCGCTGCGAATGGTCGACTTGCCGACCGACAGGCCGCCGCCGCGCGCCTGCAGCTTCACCTGCATCGACTGGCCGTTGCTGCAGGTGATCGTGCCGCTGCCGTCGGCGCGCTTGTAGAATGCCGACCAGCCGCTCAGCGTGAATCTCAGCTTGCAATCGAGATCGGCGGCGCGCGCCGTGCTTCCGACCATGGCAGAGCCCACGAGCACGAGAACGAATAACACACGGTTGGATCTGTTCATGGGCGCGACGCTAACCGCGCCGGCGGGGGATGGCAAGATGACGCAAAAACCCGGCAGGCGGGCCGGCGAGCGCGTGCCCGGTGGCCACCACGATGCCTGGCGGCGAGATCACGGCCGGCGTCTGCCGCTCGCCAGCGCCTGGGGGCGCGATTCGCGCCGGCGCGCGGGAACGGTAGTTTGAGCGACCGCTGGCTCATCCTGGCGGACGATCTCAGCGGCGCCGCAGACGCGGGCGTGGCCTTCGCGCGCCGCGGACGGGTCACCGAGGTGCGGTGGAACGCCGCGCGCGCTCCGGCGGCGGATGCCGAGGTGATCGCGTTCGACACCGACAGCCGGCGCCTCGACGCCGCGGCCGCGGCAGCGCGCCAGCGCGAGGCACTGCAGGCACTGCCGGCGCGCGACGCCACTTTGTACAAGAAGATCGACTCGACGCTGCGCGGCCAGCCCGCGGCCGAGATCGCCGCGATCCGCGCGGCCATGGGCGAAGCCTGCCGGCGCGTGGTGTTCGCACCGGCGAATCCCGCCATGGGCCGCCGCACGCGCGATGGTCGCGTGTTCGTGCGCGATCTGCCGCTCGAACAGACCGAGACATGGCGTCGCGAGCACACCTATGCGAATGCCGACCTGGAAGACGTGCTGGGCAGCGCCGGACTGCGGGCCATCAAACTACCGTTGGACGTGGTGCGATCGCCGCCGCGACTGGCGCGCGCGCTGGACGGGATCGCAGGTCCGACGGCCACGTGGATCTGTGACGCCGAAACCGACGCCGATCTCGCAGCCATCGCGCGCGCGGGGCTGGTGCACGCCGGTACCTTGTTTGCCGGCACCGCGGGACTCGCCCAGGCGCTGGCCGCGCAGCTCGCGCCGCGCCGCTTCTCGCCGCTCGACCTGCGGCCGGTGAGGACCGGGACGCTGATCGTGGTCGGCTCGCTGTCCAGCATTTCGCGCGCCGCCGCGGCAGAGCTGGCGCGGCAGCCGAACGTGAGCCCTCAGCGCGTGCCCAGCCAGATGCTGCGCGATCCGCGACGCGCCGGCGAACTGGCGACGCTCGGCGCGAGCGTCGCGGCGACGCTGGCCGCCGGCGCAGATGTGCTGGTCGAGATCGCGACCGAAGCGCAGCCGGACCTGGCCGCCGGGCCCGCGCTGGTGCGCGCGCTCGCGGCCGGCCTCGGGCCCGCGCGCCATGCCGCCGGTGGGCTGATCGTCACCGGTGGCGAAACCGCCGCCGCGCTGCTCGACGGGTGGTACTTTCACGGCGTCCGGCTCATCGACGAGGTGGCGCCCGGCATTTCACTGGGCGTGGCGCTCGGTGAGCGACAACTGCCCATGGTCACGAAGCCGGGCGGATTCGGTGATGCCCGCAGTCTCGTGCTGTCACTCGAGGCGCTGCGTCGACTTCGCGCCAGGGACTGAGGAAATGAGCCTGCCGATCATTGCGTTGACCATGGGCGACCCGGCCGGCATCGGCCCGGAAATCGTCATGAAGGCGCTGGCCGCGCCGCCGGTGCGCGCCACCTGCCGGCCGCTGGTGATCGGCGATGCCGGGCGCCTGAGAATCGCGGGTGAAATCGTCGGCAGCCGGCTGCGCGTGAGAAGCCTGCACACTCCCGCGGAAGCCGCGTTCGACCCAGGCGACGTCGAGTGCATCGATCTCCGGCTGGTGCCCGCGGACCTGCCGTTCGGGGCGGTGTCCGCCGTGGCTGGCGAAGCGGCGTACCGATGCATCGAACGCGCCGTGCGCATCGTCGAAGCCGGCGAGGCGCAGGCCATCTGCACCGCGCCGCTCAGCAAGGAGGCCCTGCACGCCGCCGGTCACCGCTACCCCGGACACACCGAGCTGCTGGCCGCGCTCACCGGCACGCCGGAGGTGTCGATGATGCTGGTCGCGCCGAAGCTGCGCGTGATCCACGTAACCACGCACATGGGGCTGCTCGATGCCATCGAGCGCATCGATGCGCCGCTGGTGGACCGGGTCATCGAGCGCGCGCACCTCACGCTGGCGCGCGCCGGCATCGCCAGGCCGCGCATCGGCGTCTGCGGCATCAATCCGCATGCGGGCGAGAACGGGCTGTTCGGCCGCGGCGAGGAGGCCGCGAAGATCGAGCCCGCCGTGCACAACGTCCGCGCGCGCGGCCGCGACGTGCGCGGACCGCTGCCGGCCGACACGTTGTTCTTCCTGGCGGCGCGCGGCGACTACGACATCGTCGTGGCCATGTACCACGACCAGGGCCACGGGCCGATCAAGGTGCTGGGCCTCGAGGCGGGCGTGAACATCACCGTCGGGCTGCCGGTGGTGCGCACCTCGGTGGATCACGGCACCGCGTTCGACATTGCCGGACGTGGCATCGCCGACGAACGCAGCCTGGTCGAGGCATTGCGCCAGGCGGCGGATCTCGCCCCGCGCTAGCTCGCGGTTTGCACGGCGGGGCCGTGCCTCACCCGCCCCTTGCGGCGCAAAAGCGCGCACGTTCGATCTTTGGTGCGCCGATTTGCTCACGGCTGTAGCCGGCAGGACGGCTGTTACCGTTACCATCTCTAATTTGACTTAATGCGATCGCAATTCGGGCCGCAGCGATCGAATGGCCCGACTTCGAGGCCGATCTTGCAGGCAACTGATCTTAAATGACCATTACTGAAAATAAATGATCGAATGTGCATGGTATTAGCGGGTAAACTGACACCGGTTTCGGGGTTTCCCCAAGGCGAACCCCCACGCAGTCCGAAAAACGCACCTTGTCCGCGCTCCGTGCGCTTTTCGACACCGGAGCGCCGCTGGCACCCCTTCGCCAGCGGCGCTTCACTTTCCTAACTACCTCGTGGATCTGGCCGCTTGCCCCTGGCAGGGGCGGGATCGGTCCGCGCGCGAGTCAGCGTGCGACCAGCACGTCGCAGGTCACGTTGCGCACGTCGTTGGCGCCGGTGAGGGCGAGGCTAACCGCGAGCTCCTTGCGGATGATGTCGAGCGCCAACGCGACGCCGGCTTCGCCGCGCGCCGCGAGCGCGTAGAGGAATGCCTTGCCGATGAGGCAGCCGCGGGCGCCGAGCGCCAGCGCCTTGAGCACGTCCTGCCCGCTGCGCACGCCGCCGTCGAACAGCACCTCGCAGCGCCCGGCCACCGCGTCCACCACCTCCGGCAGCGCGGCGATGGTGGAGCGCGCGCCGTCGAGCTGCCGGCCGCCGTGGTTCGAGACCACCAGCGCGTCGACGCCGTGCTGCACGGCGAGCCGCGCATCCTCGGCATCGAGGATGCCCTTGATGATGATCTTGCGCGGCCAGTGTTCGCGCAGCCACGCCAGGTCCTTCCAGGTCACGGTGGCGTCGAACTGCTGGGCGATCCATTCGGACAGGGTCTTGAGTCCGCCGGCGCCCTTCAGGCGCGCTTCGAGGTTGCCGAACGTGCGGCGCTTGCCGGTGAGCACCTTCAACGCCCAGGCCGGGCGCATGGCGACCTCGAACAGGTTCTTGAGCGTGAGCCGCGGCGGGATGGACAGGCCGTTCTTCGGATCGCGCCGCCGCAGTCCCTGCACCGGCATGTCCGCGGTCAGCATGATGGCCGAGCAGTCGGCGGCGCGGGCGCGCTCGAGCAGTTCGAGATTGAAGCCTCGGTCGCGCATCAGGTAGACCTGGAACCAGAACGGTTTCTGCACGGCGCTGCGCACGTCCTCGATCGAGCAGATCGACATGGTCGACAGGCAGAACTGCACGCCGGACGCATGCGCGGCGCGCGCGCCCAGCATCTCGCCGTTGGCGTGGAACAGGCCGGTGAGGCCCGTGGGTCCGATGCTGACGGGCATGGCCCAGTCCTCGCCCAGCACCGTGGTCGCGAGCTGCTGGCGCGACACGTCGATCATGACGCGCTGGCGCAGCTGCAGCGCGCGCAGGTCGTCGAGGTTGCGGTTGAACGTGATCTCGTCGTAGGAGCCGCGATCGGCGTAGTCGAAGATGGCGCGCGGCACGCGCCGGCGCGCGAGCTGTCGCAGATCCTCGATGCTGTTGATGACGGTGGGCATGTGCTCGATGAGGTCCGTCCCCGTTTGCTAGGAAAGAGGGACTGTCCCCATTTCTACACTATGCCACCGCCGAGGCTTTGTTTGCCCGGCCGGGTTTGCGCGCAGCGTGCGCGATAGCCGCTGTCGCGGTAGGCGCGGACCGGATCGATGGCCCCGCCACGCGAGAGCCGCGCCTGCGCGAGGATGGGCGACACGTCGGTGGTGAAGCCGCGCTTCAGGGTCTGCGCGGCCATCAGCACGTCGTTGGCCATGCGGTATTCGTGCAGCCTGGCGCGCTCCACGATCAGCGCCTGCGCATAGGCGCGCTGCAGCTCGATGGCGCTGGTCATCAGGCTTTCGATCGGGTCGGTCACGTTGTGCGACTGGTCGAGCATGTGCGCCGGGTTGAAGTTCGGCGCCTTCGCCAACTCGGCCTCCACCAGCTCGTTGAACACCAGGAACAGCCGAAACGGCTCGATCGACCCGGCGTCGAGGTCGTCGTCGCCGTACTTGGAATCGTTGAAATGGAAGCCGCCGAGCCGCTGCGCGTGCACCAGCCGGGCGACGATCATCTCGATGTTCACGTGCGGCGCGTGGTGGCCAAGGTCCACGAGGCAGAAGGCCTTGGGCCCGAGCGCCTGGGCGGCCATCAGCGACGAGCCCCAGTCCTGGATGACGGTGGCGTAGAACGCCGGCTCGTACATCTTGTGCTCGATGAACATGCGCCAGTCGGCCGGCAGCGCCTTGTAGATGGAGGCGGTGGATTCGAGATAGCGCTCGAAAGCCCGGCCGAGATGCGACTGGCCCGGGAAATTCGCGCCGTCGCCGATCCACACGGTCAACGCCCGCGAGCCGAGGATCTTGCCGGCGGCGATGCAATCGAGATTGTGCGCCACCGCCTGGGCGCGCACCGCCGGGTCGGTGTGCGTCAGGCTGCCGAACTTGTACGACAGCGCCTGGCCCGGCTGGTCCTGGAAAGTGTTCGAGTTCATCGCGTCGAACGCCAGGCCGAGCGCGGCTGCGTGCTCGCGCAGCGCGACGAAGTCGTCGCTGCGGTCCCAAGGCAGGTGCAGCGAGACCGTCGGCGTGGCGCCGGTCAGCTTGTGGATGACGCCGCAGTCCTCGAGTTTCTCGAACACGTTGCGCGGTTCGCCGGGTCCGGGAAAGCGGCCGAAGCGCGTGCCGCCGGTGCCCACGCCCCAGGAGGGGATGGCGACGCGGAAATTCGCGACCGCGCGCGTGATCGCGTCGATGTCGATGCCGCGGCGCGCGAGCTGCGTGCCGAGCGCGGCGTAGTCCGCGGCCAGCGCGGCCGCCTGCGTCTTGTTGGCCGAGGCGATGTAGCCCGCGTCGCGCGGATCGGCGTAGTTCATGAACCCCCACTAGCGCGTGAATGCCTGCGCGTTCCCGGCGTCGACGTTGATGATGTTGCCCGTCGACTTCGCGGACCGCTCGCCGGCGAAGAATGCCACGGCTTCGGCCACGTCTTCAGGGAACACGCTGCGCTTGAGCAGGCTGCGCTCGCGGTATACGTCTTCCAGCTCGTCGACACTCTTCTTGTATTGCGCGGCGCGCTGCTGTGCCCACTCGCCCTGCCAGATGCGCGAGCCGCGCAGCACCGCGTCGGGATTCACGACGTTCACGCGGATGCCGAGCGGCGCCCCTTCCAGGGCGAGGCAGCGCGCCAGGTGCAGCTCGGCGGCCTTGGCGGTGCAGTAGGCCGCGGCGCCGGGCGAGGCGGCGAGCGCGTTCTTCGAGCCGATGAACACGATGGAGCCGCCGACCCCCTGGACCTTGAAGAGCTGGAATGCCTGCCGCGCGACCAGGAAGTATCCGGTCGCCAGGATGTCCATGTTCTTCTGCCAGGTGGCGAGGCTGGTCTGGTCCACCGGCGAGGCGGAGGCGATGCCGGCGTTCGAGATGCAGATGTCGACGCCGCCGAACTTCCAGGCACTGTCGCGAAAGCCCGTGAGCACCGCGTCCTCGCGGGTCACGTCGACCCAGGAGCTCGCGACCACGTCGGCGCCGTATTTTCCGGACAGCTCCTCGTGCGCCTCGGCGAGCGCCTCGCGATCGATGTCGCACAACACCACGCAGGCGCCGTCATCCATGAGGCGTCGCGCGGTCGCGAGGCCGATGCCGCCGGCACCGCCGGTGATCAGCGCGACGCGACCGGCCAGCGCCTTGGGCTTCGGCATGCGTTGCAGCTTGGCTTCCTCGAGCAGCCAGTACTCGATGTCGAAGGCTTCCTGTTCGGGCAGGCCGCGGTACGTCGAGACGCTGGCGGCGCCGCGCATCACGTTGATGGCATTGACGTAGAACTCGCCGGCGATGCGCGCCGTGGCCTTGTTGGCGGCGAACGTGATCATGCCGACGCCCGGCACCAGGTAGACCACCGGATTGGCGTCGCGCATCTTCGGGGAGTCCGGGCGCTTGCAACGCTCGTAATACGCGGCATAGCGCTCGCGATATGCCTCGATGGCCGGTTTCACGCGCGCCGCGAGATCCTCGAGCTGGTCGCGTGCCGGGTCGAAAGGCAGCACCAGCGGCCAGATCTTGGTGCGCAGGAAGTGGTCGGGGCAGGAGGTGCCGAGCGCAGCCAGCGCCGCGAGCTGCTCGCCGCCGACGAAATCCAGCACCACGTCGCTGTCGTCGAAATGGCCCACCTTGTACGTGGGCGTTGCGCCGGCCGCGGCGCTCGAGACGATGCCGCGAATGGCCGGCATGATGCCGGCGGCGATCTCGCGCCGCTGCTCGGTGGTCAGCGGCGGCGCGACCAGCGCGCCGAACGGCCGCTTGCCGCGGGAGTGTTCCGCGAGCCACTGGGTTGCGCGGTTGATGACGTCCAGCGTGTTCTCGTAGCAGGCCTTCGAGCTGTCGGCCCAGGTGAACAGGCCGTGCGCTTCGAGCACGGCGCCCCGAAGCTTCGGGTTCTTGCGCGTGAGCTCGCGCAGCGCCAGCCCGAGTTCGTATCCCGGGCGGATCCAGGGCAGCCAGCCGATCTCGCCGCCGAAGATTTCCTCGGTCAGCTGCTTCGAATCCGCCGACGCGGCAATCGCGATCAACGCATCGGGGTGCATGTGGTCCACGTGCGCGCGGTCGATCAATCCATGCAGCGGCGTGTCGATGCTGGCGGCGCGCGGATTCATGTTGAAGGCACAATGTGCATACAGCGGCACCATCACCGCGTCGTTGTCGGGTGCCGCGTCCGAATCCTTCGGACCTGATTCCTTTGGACGATAGAACTTCTCCAGCCCCCGGAACTTCGACATGTACAGCGTCGCGAAGCCGTCGAGTTTCATGGTGCCGAGGTCGCCGCCCGAGCCCTTGACCCACAGCACTTCGACCGGCTCGCCGGTGAGCGGATCCTTTTCCGTGATCTTGGCCGAGGTGTTGCCGCCGCCGAAATTCGTGATGCGCTGGTCGCTGCCCAGCAGGTTGGAGCGATACAGGAGCAGCTCGGCGGGCGAGAGGCCTGCCGCATGGGATTCATCCCAGCGATTCTCGACTTCGAGAGACGC
>DASTHJ010000208.1:0-4084 GCA_035718265.1 Steroidobacteraceae bacterium
GCCAGCCGCGTGCTGGACGAGCGCAGCCAGTCGCACGAGAACGCCTTCCTGAAGCGCGTCATGGGCGTGATCCACAACTACTACCGGCCGGCGCTGCACTGGTGCCTGGCACGGCCGCGCCTCACGGTGCTGGTCGCGATCGGCGGCTCGGTGCTGCTCTCGGCGGCGCTGGTGCCGGTGCTCGGCTCGAGCCTGTTCCCCAAGGCGGACACGCCGCAGTTCCTGATCCAGGTGGAATCGCCGAACGGCACTTCGCTGGCGGAAACCGACCGCGCGCTCACGTTCGTCGAGGACGAGCTGCGGCGCATGCCCGAGGTGCGTGGCTGGTTCTCGAACCTCGGACACGGCAATCCCCAGATCTACTACAACCACATCCAGCGCAACGACGCGGCCAATTACGCCGAGGTGTTCGTGCAATTGCACGAGTACGACACCGACGAGACGCCGCGCAAGCTGCAGGCGCTGCGTGAACGCCTGGCGCGCTATCCCGGTGCGCACATCTACGTGCACGAGTTCGCCAATGGCCCGCCGATCTCCGCGCCGATCTCGATCCGCGTGATCGGCAACGACCTGAACGTCATCGAGCAGCTGAGCCAAAAGGTCGAGGAGCTGGTGAAGGCCACGCCCGGCACGCGCGACGTCAAGAATCCGCTCAACGTGGCGCGCACCAACCTCAAGCTGCGCATCGATTCGCGCAAGGCGCAGCAGCTCGGCGTGCCCACGGCCGAGCTCGATCGCGCCGTGCGGCTCGCGGTGGCGGGCATCAGCGTCGGCACGTTCAAGGACACGACCGGCGAGCAGTATCCCATCGTGGTCCGCACGCCGATCACGCAACAGGCCGAGTTCTCGGCGCTGGAACAGGTGCGCGTGCCGACGCTCGCCGGATCGACGCTGCCGCTGTCACAGCTTGCGACGCTCGAGTTCGAGAAGGCGCCGACGCTGATCCAGCGCTTCAACCGCGAGCGCGCCATGACCATCGATGCCGACGCGGCCGAGGGCTACAACGTGGCGGCGTTGACCAAGTCCATCACGAAGCAGCTCGACGCCATGCACTGGCCGCGCGGCTACCACTACTCGCTCGGCGGCGAGAAGGAGGCCTCGCAGAAGGCGTTCGGCGGGATCGGCATCGCCATCATCGTGGCGATCTTCGGCATCTTCGCGATCCTGGTGCTGGAGTTCGGCAACTTCAAGTCGACGCTGATCGTGCTCACCGTGGTGCCGCTCGGCGTGTTCGGCGGACTGCTGATGCTGCTGCTGTCCGGCAACGACATCTCGTTCGTCGCCTCGATCGGCTTCGTCGCGCTGGTGGGCATCGAGATCAAGAATTCCATCCTGCTGGTGGACTTCACCAACCAGTTGCGCGAACAGGGCGTGCCGCTCGACGAGGCCATCGAGCAGGCCGGAGAGATCCGCTTCCTGCCCATCCTGCTGACCTCGGCCACGGCGATCGGCGGATTGCTGCCGCTGGCATTGCAGAACATCGGGCTGTACTCGCCGATGTCGTGGGTGATCATCGGCGGCCTGATCACCTCGACGCTGCTGGCGCGGCTGGTGACACCGGTCATGTACAAGCTGATCCCGCCGGCGATTTCACCGCAAGCCCTGACCGGTGGCACACTCGCAGCTCCCGGCGGCGCGCACCCGGCGCCCGCCTCGCGAGTGGAGCACTAGCTAGGAATGCGGGCGGTATTTCTCGATTTCGGAACCGTGAGCCATGACGATCTCGACACGAGCTCGCTCGAGCGCGTGCTGCCCGGCATCAAACTGCACGCGACCTCGAGCGACGCCGAGGTGGACGAGCGCATCGCCGGCTGCGAATTCATCCTGACCAACAAGCTGCAGATCACGCGCGCGCGCATGCGCGCCGTGCCGGGACTGCGGTTCATCGGGCTCACGGCGACGGGAACCAACAACGTCGATCTCGAGGCCGCGCGCGAACTGGGCATCGCGGTGTGCAACATCCGCGAGTACTGCACGGTCTCGGTGGTCCAGCACGTGCTCGGCGTGATGCTGGCGCTCACGCACCGGCTGCGCGAATACGGCGAGGCCGCGGTCGACGGGACCTGGGCGGCATGCGAGCAGTTCTCCGTGCCGGGCGCTTCGATCCGCGAACTCAGCGGCAAGGTATTCGGGGTCATCGGCTACGGGACGCTGGGCAAGGCAGTGGCCAGAGCGGTCCGCGAGGCGCTCGGCATGCGGATCCTCGTCGCGCAACGGCCTGGCGCGGCGCCGGCGCGCGACGCGGACACCGACACTTCCATCGGGCCGGTGCGCGTGACGCTGGACGAGCTGCTGCGCTCGGTCGACGTGCTGTCGCTGCACTGTCCACTCACGCCGGCGACTACCGGGCTCATCGGCCGGCGTGAGCTGGCCCTGATGAAGCCGGACGCGCTGCTGATCAACACGGCGCGCGGCGCACTCGTGGATCTCGCGGCGCTGGCCGAGGCGCTGCGCGGTGGTGACCTGGGTGGCGCGGCCATCGATGTGCTGCCGGAGGAGCCGCCGGTGAGCGGCATTCCGCTGTTCGCCCCGGACATCCCGAACCTGATCGTCACACCGCACATCGCCTGGGCGGCGTTCGAGGCGCGGCAGCGGGCCGTGGATGAGCTGGCGCTCAATATCGAGGATTTCCAGCGGGGCGGACGGCGCGGGCGGGTGGTGTGATGGTCGCGCCGGGCTCCACCAGGACCGATGGGGCGCGCGTCCTGGTGGCCGGGGCGTCGCTGCTGGTCGCAATCGGCGCCTCTGCGCTCGCCACGGGCATGGTCGTCATTTCGATCATGTCCTGTCTCGTATCCTGTGGACCCACGAGCTCCGGCGCGCAACTGCTCTTCTTCGCAATCGCCGGCGTCGCGTTGCTCGCCGCTGTGGTTTGCATCGTGAATTTCCTGCTCAGGCTGCGGCGGCACGGCTGGTCGAACCTCAACGGCTGGGAGAAATCGGTGGCCTACGTGGCGATCGCGGCGCTGGTGGCGCCATTGCTCGTCGACCTGGTCTTCTGGCTGCTCTACGGCGTCAGCGGGTAGCCGGCCGTATTTGCCGGTCATCGGCGCCGCAGGCTCCCCCGAGAGTCAGACTACCGCTCCCGATGCGCCGATGCGCGCACGCGCCCATTCCAGCACCGCGCGGATTCGCGGCACCGCGAGCGCGATGGCCGCGTCGAACGCCAGCCAGCGGAATTCGTGGTGTTCGGGCCTGCCGAGTTCCTCGCTGACAGGTAGTTTGACCGCGGCGGTGCCGGTGGCGGCGAGGTAGCAGCGCGCCACCTTGTTCTTGGAATAGGGAGGCGTGTCGGTGAAGTCCTCGCCCCAGCGGAAGTCCAGGTCTTCGATGCCGGTCTCCTCGCGCACTTCGCGCTTCGCGGTGGTCAGCGCATCCTCGCCGGGTTCGACCACGCCTTTGGGGCAGTCCCAGTAGTTGTAGGCACGCAGCAGCAGCACGCGCCAACCGTCGGTGGTGTCGCGCACGACCACCACCCCGGCGGAGAGACTCGTGGCAGGTGGTGTCAGGCGGGGATCGTCGTATGCGCGTCGCTTGGTGGCCATCGGTTGGCTTTTTAGCCGATCCCGGCAACCCCTGCCTGGCGCCACCAGCCGGGAAATAGGATGCTCCGGGGCCACGATCGCCCTCCTGCGCGCTTATTGCTTGGTAACAACAAGTTAGCAGTGGCGGTCGTGTCCCTCACTCATCCCGCTGATGGGAGAAGAACCAAAAAAAAGGCGCCTGGTGGTGCCAGGCGCCCGATATCGGCCGTCAGGGAGGGAGACGGCCGGCTTGCCGCTCAGGCGGCAAGTTCCGTGGAGCCGGCCGCGGCGGGCGGGCTCTGTTCGAACTCCAGGGTCACCGCAACCGCGTGGATGGTCGCCGCGATGCGGATCGCGCTCTGGATGGATTCGCGCGACACGTCGTGCGCCCGCAGCTTCTTTTCGTGCGAGGTGACGCACAGCCCGCAGCCGTTCACCGCCGACACGGCCAGCGAGATCAGCTCGAAGTCGAGCTTGTCGATGCCGTGGTTGGCGATCACGTTCATGCGCAGCCGCGCAGGCATGCTCTGGTACTCGTTGTCCTCCACCAGGTGCAGGAA
>DASTHJ010000209.1:0-2186 GCA_035718265.1 Steroidobacteraceae bacterium
TGCTCACGCGCGCGGCCGACATGGACGCGCAGGCGGCGCTGCAGCACGTGGTCATGACCTACAGTCCGGTCGAGGGCCGGCGCTTCTACGTCAATGGTGAATACACCGGCGACGAGGATGCGCAGGGCGGCGGCAGTCTCGCCGACTGGGACGATACCTTCGCGCTGGTGCTCGGCAACGAGACCTCCACCAACCGTCAGTGGGAAGGCGTGCTGCGCATGGTGGCCATCCACAACCGCGCACTCACGCCGGCCCAGATCCAGCAGAACTTCGAGGCCGGCGTCGGCGAGAAGTACTTCATGCTGTTCGACGTCAGCCACCTGGTGGACGTGCCGAAGGCCTACGTGATGATGGAGGCGCAGCAGCTCGACAGCTACGGCCTGCAGTTCGACAAGCCGACGTTCATCAGCCTGGATCCGTCCGCCACGGTCTCGAATCTGCCGATCGAAGGCATTCGCATCGGCGTGAATGGCCAGCTCGAGCACGCCGGCCAGGCCTATGAGCCGCTGGTCGCCAACGTCGGCGCAAACTACGCGGCCGGCACCGGCGAGCAGATGTCGAACGTCGGTACCGTCATGGCGCTCGAGAAGGGCGTCATGGATGACCTGTTCTTCCTGGCCTTCGACCGCATCGGCGACCGCAGCAATCCGCTGCCCCCGCCGGAGATTCCGCAGGCGCCAGCGCCGGTGGATCTGCCGCCGGAATCGGACGTGGGCCTGAAGACGTTCGACGAGCTGAACGCGACGCTCTCGCAGATCACGCAGGTGCCGCAGACCAACGCGCGCGTCGTCGCCACCTATGACCTCGTGAAGCAGGCGCTGCCCGCGGTCGAGAAGCTGGGCACGTTCGGCCCGGCGCAGCAGACGGCGCTGGCGCAGCTCGCCATCCAGTACTGCAACCAGATGGTCGACGACGCCAGCCTGCGCACGCAGTTCTTCTCCGGCGGCATCAATCCTTCCGCCACCGGCTCCGCGGCGTTCGGCAATTCGGGCTCGGCGGCGCGCGAAGGCCTGATCGGCGACCTGCTCACCAAGGGCAAGAACACCGGCCTCGAGTGGGATCCGGATGACACGATCATCCACGACGAGCTGGATGCCCTGATCACCAAGCTGCTCGCCGGTCCGACCGGCAGCAGCACCGGTGGCGCCGGCACCGTCATGAAAGCGACCTGCGGTGCCGTCCTCGGCAGCGCCACGACGCTGATTCAGTAAGGGAGACGAGCATGTACATCCTGAAGAAAAGCCCGCGCACGCTCGGCCTGGACGAGCCGATCCGGCACGAGAGCCACAAGCGGCCGGTCACGCGGCGCGACTTCATCGCGCAGGGTTTCAAGACGGGTCCCGCGGTCATCGCCGCGCCCGCGTTCCTCGCCATGCTCATCGGCGCCGAGAAGGCGCGCGCCATGTCGCCGGATCTCGAGGCGATGAAGGCGGCCTGCAACATCACGGCCGGCGCCGGCAAGGTGCCGTTCATCTGCTTCGACCTGGCCGGCGGCGCCAACCTGAACGGCTCGGAGATCCTGATCGGCCAGAGCGGCAATCCGCTCAATTTCCTCTCGACCCAGGGTTACGCCAAGCTCGGCCTGCCGGGCAACATGACGCCCAACTCGCCGAACGCGGCGAGCGCCACCAACGACTTCATCAACATGGAGTTCGGCGCGGCGTGGCACTCGGATGGCGCCATCCTGCGCGGCATGCAGGCCTCGACCCAGGTGACCACGCGCGCCAACACCAACGGCTTCCCGATTGCCGCGCGCTCCGAGAACGACACCGGCAACAACCCGCACAACCCGATGTACGGCATCAACCGCGTCGGCGCCGACGGGCAGTTGCTGACGCTGATCGGCTCGCAGAACACCGATTCGGGCGGCAATTCGATGGCACCCGCTTCGATGATGAACCCGGCGGTGCGACCCACCAAGGTGGATCGCGCCAGCGACGTCACCGGCCTGGTCGACACCGGCGAGCTCGGCACGCTGTTCACCAACTCCGACGACGCCATCGCCGTGCTCGAGTCGATGACGCGGCTGTCGCACGCCAAGGCCGACCTGGCGCGCACCAAGCTGACGGCGCAGGCCGACGCGGAGCTCAAGAAGCTCGTGCGCTGCGGCTACGTGAAGTCCACCTACCTGGCGGACAACTTCCGTTCGCCCGACGCGCTGAATCCCGACCGCGACCCGCACATCG
>DASTHJ010000210.1:0-4600 GCA_035718265.1 Steroidobacteraceae bacterium
AGCTCGGGCTCGAGCGCGAAGGCGAGCGCCAGCGCTGCGCGCTTGCGCTCGCCGCCCGACACGGCGGCCGGCGAGGCATCCTCGTTCACGGCGAAGCGGTGCAGGAATTCGGCGAGCCACGTCCCGGCGGCGTGCCGGTCACGTTCGTCGGCGATGCGCGCGATGCCGCCGCGCAGCAGCAGCGATTCACGCACGCTTTCCGCCTGCGGCAGCACGGGCTCCTGCTCGACCAGCGCGATGCGCAGCCCCGGCTTGCGCTGTACCTCGCCGTCGTCGAGCGGCAGCGTGCCGGCGAGCACGCCGAGCAGCGACGATTTGCCCGTGCCGTTGCGCCCGATGAGCCCGATGCGGTCGCCGTCGGCGATCGCCAGCGAGGCGCGGTCGAGCAATGGCGTGAGGCCGAACGCGAGCTCCGCGTCCCTGAGAGCGATCAACGTCACGGGTTCACAGCGGGTTGGCGAGCTCCAGCCAGATCCATTCCGTGGCATCGGTGGTCGCGACACCGCGGCCGCCCGAGGACGGGTAGTTGTTGTCGTTGACCAGCACGACGTGCTTGCGGTCGAGCACCTGGATGGATTCGGTGGTGAGATACGGGAAGCGGAACGGCGCTTCCGGCGCGGTTTGCGCCAGGCCGCGCGCATTGCCGATCGACAGCAGGTCGATCACCAGCTTCTTGGGTAACGGCTTTCCGGGCCGCGCCTTGTCGAGATCGATGGCGTAGACGCGCTTGGCGCGGGCGGAATCGCCGGCGAAGCCATCGCGCTCCACGACCACGAAGCGGTTGCCCTCGATGCGCGACATGTCGCTCACCGAGATCGTGTCCGTGTCCAGCTCATATATAAGAGTGAACGGCAGCCACTTGCGCGTCATGGTGTCGAAGCGCTGCACGCGCCGGAACTGCGGCGGCTCGCCGTCGACGGCGCCTTCGAGAATGGTGACCAGCGTCTTGCCGTCGCCGGCGACGTCCAGCGCCTCGAAGCCGCGCGAGTGCGCCAGGTTCGCCGGCGCCTTGCGGGCGAGCACCAGCGGATGATCCGGCGAGCGCACGTTGTCGGGCAGCTCGATCGGTGCCTCCAGCAGGTCGCCGTCCACCGAGAAGTGCAGCAGCCACGGACCGAACTCGTCGCCGATCCAGAACGTCTCGTCGGCCAGGGTCGCGAACGACTCGGGATCGATGTCACCGCCGGTCAGCGGCCGCTCGGGATCGTTCTCCTCGGTCAGCCGCCAGGGAAAGAACTTCGCCGGGTCCGACAGCTCGACCACGGCCTGCAGGGCCGTGCGCGAATCCGGCCCCGCCTCGGTGCGCGGCCGCACGTCGAATAGATAGATGCACAGCCGGTAGTCGGGGCTGTTCCACTTGCTGCCGAAGCCATTGTCCGAGAGCGCCCACCAGGCGCCGGACGTGGGGCCGGGCTTGATCGAGCTGACGCCCTGCACGGGCTGCGATTCGAAGCGCGGCGCCGCGGCGCGGCGCCCGTTGCCGTCGAATTGCCCGGATGGCGGGCCCGCGCGGAAGGCGCCCGGCGGCATGATCACGTGGCCGATCAGCTCCACCGGCGGCGGTGGCGGTGGCGGCGGGGGCAGTGCCGGCTTCTTGACGGTTGCGGCCGGCTTCTTCTTCTTGGCGGTGGACGCGGCACCCGAACTACTCGCCGCGGGCTTCCTGGCGGGCGAACTACCGGCCGCAGGCTGCCTGGCAGTCGTGGGCTTCGGCGCCGCAGTCTCGGCGCCCTGCGCCGCAAATGAAGCGCACACCGCGACGGCGGCGGCCACGACCAGGGCACGCGCGGTTGAAGCAAGCATGCCGCGATTCTACGCGTGCTCCCGCGCCTCACAACCTCACAATCGCATTTCCAGCGTCAGGCGCAGCGTGCGCGGCTCTACCGGATGGAAATGGCGGTCTTCGACCGCCTGTGCCTCGCCGGGAAGCCTGCTGGCGTAGAAATATGTGATGTCCGCGTCGCGCGAGTCGAACAGGTTGTAAGCGGCCAGCGCCAGCGAGAATCGCCGGCCGAATCGCCGGCCGATCTCGAGGTTCACGACGGTGGTGGGATCGGAGCGCACGCTGTCGTCTTCGACCAGCGGCGCCGCACCGAAATGCCGCAATCGCGCGCCGCCGAACCAGCCGCCCGGGTGCTGGATGGCGACGCCGATGGACGCCACGCGATCGACCGCGCCCGGAATCCGATTCCCTGTGGCAGCGAATTCGCTGAAGCGCGCGTGCGATGCCGCGAGGTCGGCGTCCAGCGTGAGCCAGTCGAGAGGTGTCACGAAGACGCCGAGTTCCACGCCTCGCCGGCGGGTGGCGCGGCTGGCCTCGGTGGCGCCGGCATCGCCGACGTACACGAGTTCGGAGTCGAGATCGAGTCGCCAGGCGGTCAGGGCGAGCTGTGTGTACGGCAGGGCGGCCGTGCGCACGCCGATTTCTGCGCCGCGCGCACGCACCATGGGCCGCACGCGCTCCACCGCGCTGACGCCGTCGGTGGGATCCACCGCGATGGTCGTACCGCGAGCATCGTTCTCGTGGAAGCCGCGGCCGGTGTTCACGAAAAATTCCGTGTCGGCCCACGGGCCGAACACCAGCGACAGCTTCGGGCTGGTGATGTCGTCGTGGGCGCGGCCGCTGTTGGCGGCAAGATCGCTGCGCACGGCGAAGCTCGCCCGGTCGTGACGCAGGCCGGCGATGACGCGCAGCCAGTCGGTGGCCTGCAGCTGCTGCTCGACGAAGAATCCGGTGCCCAGGCGTTGCACGGCGTCCTCGCGCACGGTCGACAACCGCTGCCGCCCCCGGGTCAGGTACAGCCCGACCACGCCGATGT
Source organism: Steroidobacteraceae bacterium (assembly GCA_035718265.1). Taxonomy (GTDB): domain Bacteria; phylum Pseudomonadota; class Gammaproteobacteria; order Steroidobacterales; family Steroidobacteraceae; genus CADEED01. Next base: position 2,820 of record DASTHJ010000210.1, read on the forward strand.
CGTCGAACCGTGAATCGAGGCCGAGACGCAACTGCCCGGAAACGCCGAAGTAGTGGCCGGCGCGTGCCAGCTCGACGTGCATGCCGTAGGCCTGGCGATCGTCGAACTGCTCGAATTGGTCGCCATGGTCCGCATCGAGCGCATAGGTGAAGTTCGAGAACAGGTCGAGCTGATAGTCGAGCGCATAGGCGTTGCCACGCATGTCCCAGTCGCCGAGTGGTTTGCCCGACTCGACGTTCAGCGCGTAGCGATGCGAATCGCCGCCGTCGCCGGGATCGACGAAGCCGAAGCGGTCGAGAATGCCCGCGGTCACCGCGCGCTCGGGAATCTGGTCCGTGGAATTCCATTCGCCGTCGTAGGCCGAGACGGTGATCGCGTAGCCGTCCTGCGGCTCGCCGACCGAGTACCTGGCCAACGCGTTGACGCGCTGCAGGTCTTCGGCGAGCTCCCAGGGGCCGTCGCTGCGGCCGTATTCCATTCCGAGCAGCAGGTCGCCGCCGTGAAGCGCATGCGATCCGGCATACAGGCCGCGCGAGTAGGAGTCTTCGCCGACGGTCAGCGAAAGCAGCGGCGCGTCCAGCCGGCGCCGATAGACGAGATCCACGGCGCCGGCCGCGGAGAAGTTGCCTTCGTCGGCGTAGTAGGTGCCTTTCTTGTACTCGATGCGGTCGAGCAACTCGGGAATCACGAAGTTGACGTCGGTGTAACCCTGGCCGTGGCCGTGCGTGTGCAGGTTCACGGGCACGCCATCGACGCTGGTGGCCAGGTCGGTGCCGTGGTCGAGATTGAATCCGCGCAGGAAGTACTGGTTCGCCTTGCCGTCACCGCTGTGCTGCGTCGCGACCAGCCCCGGCACGGCTTCCAGCAGCTCGCCGGTGCGCAGCACCGGCCGCGTTTCGAGCTGCACGCGCGTCACCGTGCCTTGTGTCGACGCCGCCACCGTGCCGACGAGTCCGTGGCGCTTCGCCGTGACGACCACCTCGTCGAGGCCGTCGGCGGGCAGGCCCGCCGCGAACACGGCAGGTGCCGCGCAGGCCAGCGCGATGACGGCGCAGGAGATGGATCGCTTCATGAGACTTCCCTGGGAATGCGGCGGTGAACTCCTCGACGTCGTCAGTACGCGGCGATGCGGTCCGCGGATGCACGGCGTTCCCTGCATCCGGATGCAGGCGAGTCGCGTACTCCCGGCCGCAGCCAGCGTTCGCGGCGCGAACGACCGGCCTTTCACAAACTACCGGAGGACAACCAAATGCCAGCTCATCGTCTCATCGGCGCCGCGTGCGCCATCGCGCTCGGACTCGTTACCGCTTCGGCCTTCGCGGACGTCATGGTCGGCGGCAGCGCGATGCTGCCGCAGAAGAACATCGTGCAGAACGCCCTGAACTCGCAGGACCACACCACGCTGGTGGCCGCCGTCAAGGCCGCGGGCCTGGTGGACACGCTGCAGGGCAAGGGCCCGTTCACGGTATTCGCGCCGGTCAACGCCGCGTTCGACGCGTTGCCGGCGGGCACCGTGGACGCGCTGCTGCTGCCCGAGAACAAGGCCATGCTGACCAAGGTGCTGACCTATCACGTGGTGCCGGGCCGGCTGACGGCCGCCGACCTCGATCGACTGATCGCCAGGGGCAAGGGCGCGGCCGAGCTGACCACGGTCAGCGGCGGCAAGCTGTGGCTCATGAAGAACGGCGAGCGCAACATCACCATCAAGGACGAAGCCGGCGCCATGGCCGACATCAGCATCTACGACGTGCTGCAGTCGAACGGCGTCATCCACTCCGTGG
>DASTHJ010000211.1:0-2582 GCA_035718265.1 Steroidobacteraceae bacterium
GTGGAGATCAGCGACACCGGCTGCGGCATGCCGGCGCACATCCAGCAGCGCATCTTCGATCCGTTCTTCACGACCAAGGAAGTCGGCAAGGGCACGGGCCAGGGCCTCGCGATCGCGCACAACGTCGTGGTCGACAAGCACGGCGGCGCGATCAAGGTGGTGAGCTCACCCGGCAAGGGCACCACGTTCATCATCCGCCTGCCGATCGGCGGCATGAAATCCGACTCCGACGTGGCATCGGGGGCCGCTGCTTGAACGCGATCCGCGTCCTGTTCGTCGACGACGAGCCGCGCGTGCTCGAGGGGCTGAAGCGCATGTTGCGACCCAAGCGCAACGAGTGGCAGATGACCTTCGTCGGCAGCGCGCAGGCCGCGCTGGACGCGTTGAAGGCCGAGCCCTGCGAGGTGGTGGTCACCGACATGCGCATGCCGGGCATGAGCGGCGCTGAGCTGCTGGAAGTCGTGCAGCGCGAATACCCGGACACCATCCGCCTGATCCTCTCCGGCCAGGCCGAGACCGAATCGGTGATGAAGGCGCTGGGCGTGTCGCACCAGTTCCTGTCGAAGCCCTGCGACGCGGAGATCCTGCAGGGCACGATCGCCCGCGCGTTCACCTTGCGCGACCTCGCCGGCAACCCGGCGGTCAAGACGCTGGTGGCGCGCATCAACAAACTACCGGCGCTGCCCGCGACCTATCAGCAGCTGGTCGAATGCCTCAAGAGCCCGAACGCGGACATGGACGACGTCGCGAAGATCATCGCGCGCGATCCGTCGATGTCGGCACGCCTGCTCAAGCTGGTGAACTCCGCCTATTTCGGCCTGGCCAAGCCGGTCGCCGACGTGGCGCGCGCCGGCGCGCTGCTCGGGCTGGACCGCATCATGGCGCTGGTGCTGGGCCAGGGCCTGTTCACCGGCGTCGACATGCCGAACGTTCGCGGCTTCAGCATGGAAACGCTGTGGGCGCACAGCCTGGCCACCGCGACCGCCGCGCATCGCATCGCCATCGACGAGGGGCTGGATCGCGACCAGGTGGCCGCCGCGTTCCTCGCGGGCATGTTGCACGACATCGGCCAGCTGGTGCTCGCCATGGGCATGCCGCAGGAATACGAACGCGTGCTGGAACTGTCCAGGGCGCGACCGGAAAGCGCGCACGAGATCGAGACGCTGGAATTGCAGGCCTCGCACACCGACGTCGGCGCGTACCTGGTGGGGCTGTGGGGCCTGCCCATTTCGATCGCCGAAGCCATCGCATTCCACGAGGACCCGGCGCAATCGCGCGGCGGCTTCGGCCTGCCGGGCATCGTGCACGTCGCCAATGCCATCGCCAATCACCCGGATGCCGGCGATGCGCGCGCGCCGGAACTGCACCTGAATTTCGACTATCTCGAGAAGCACGGGCGCGGCGCCAAGTGGAACGAGTGGCGCGAGCTGTGCGTGGCGGCCATCGCCGAGGACGCGCCGTCATGAGGGACCGCGTGCTGTTCGTCGACGACGAACCCAACGTGCTCGACGGCATTCGCCGGCAGCTGCGCAACCGCGTGGAGCTGGAGACGGCCACCAGCGCCGCGGCGGGGCTCGACATCATCAAGCAGCAGGGGCCGTTCGCCGTCGTGGTCTCCGACATGCGCATGCCTGAAATGGATGGCGCGCGCTTCCTCGCCAAGGTCAACGAGATCGCGCCGCAGACCGTGCGCATGGTGCTCTCGGGCCAGGCCGATCTCGAATCGACCATTGCCGCGGTCAATGAGGGCCGCGTGTTCCGTTTCCTGCTCAAGCCCTGCAACTCCGAGACCCTGTTCGGCGTGATCAAGAACGGCATCGAGCAATACCGGCTGATCCACGCCGAGAAACACCTGCTCGAGAACACGCTCAACGCCACGGTCAAGGTGCTGTGCGACGTGCTCGGTCTCATCAATCCGGTGGCGCAGCGTCGCGCGGCCCAGATCCAGCGCTATGCGGACAGCGCCGCGGCCGCACTGCGCCTGCTGCCGGGACTGTGGCAATACCACCTGGCCGCGATGGTGTCGCAGCTCGGCTGCATCACGCTGCCGCAGGACACCCTGGCGCGCGCGTTCAGCGGCCAGCCGCTGACCCACGAGGAGCGCCGCCTGTACGAATCCCACCCGCAGATCGCCGCCAAGTTGTTGGGCGCGATCCCGCGGCTCGAGGCGGTGGCCGGCATGGTCGCCGGCCAGATGCAGCCACCCGCCGCCGATCTTGCCGGCGGCGATCCATCGAGCTGGCAGCCGGAGAAGATCGGCGCCGCCATCCTCTGGGCGGCCGTCAGCTTCGATCAGCAGGTTTCCCAGGGCCGCACGCCCGAGCAGGCGGCGCAGCTCGTGAACCAGGCCGCGCCCGGCCTGCCGCCGGTCATCACGCAGGCCATGGTCAAGGCGATCAGCGACGACTGCGGCCTGGTGATGAGCCGCGGCGTGACGCTGCGCGAGCTCGAGGTCGGCATGATGATCGACGCCGACGTCATGAGCCTGCGCGGCACGCGCCTGGTGCCGCGCGGCACCGAGGTGAGCTCGACCGTGCTCGACCGCCTGCGCGCCGTCGCGGCCGGCGTCGGCGTCGCAGAAC
>DASTHJ010000212.1:0-3131 GCA_035718265.1 Steroidobacteraceae bacterium
GGTGGCGCATGCGCATGCTCCGGAGGAAATCGGCTGCGGCCGGGGCCGCACGAATCGAAAATTATCCGTGCCCGCCCCGGCAGCGGTCAAACCGCCATGCCATCCTAGCCGCATGAGCAATGCGTCGTCCCCGCCCAAAGACCGTCCCACCCCGTTCGATCGCGCCCGCTACCTGCTGGCCGCGCACCAGCCCGGGCAACTGCCGCCGGACGGCGGTTTCGAGGCCGCCTTCGCCGGGCGTTCCAACGCCGGCAAGTCCAGCGCGCTGAACACGCTGTGCCGGCAGGGCGCGCTCGCGCGCGTGTCGAAGACCCCGGGCCGCACCCAGCAACTGGTGTATTTCGAACTTCCCCAGTTCGAACGGCGCTACCTCGTCGACCTGCCCGGTTACGGCTACGCCAAGGTGCCGCAGGAACTGCAGGCGCACTGGCAGGCCTTCATCCGGACCTGGTTCCGCAAGCGCGAGGGATTGCGCGGACTCGTCGTGGTGATGGACATCCGCCATCCGCTCAAGGACTACGACCGGCAGATGCTCGGTTATGCGGTCGAACGCGGGATCCCGGCGCACGCGCTGCTGACCAAGGCCGACAAGCTCTCGCGCGGGGCGGCGGCGAACACGGTGCAGGCGGTGCGGATGGAACTGGCCCGCGCGTTCGGCGAAGGCATCGGCGTGCAGGCGTTCTCGGCCGAGGCGAAGACCGGCGTCGAACAGGCGCGCGAGGTCGTCGCGCGCTGGCTGGAATTGCCCGCGGCCTAATCGCGCGCGATTTCGAGGATCGTCGCCGACTTCGCCGGCAAGGCCAGCGCCTTGCCCAGCGCGACCGGCTGGCCGGTTAATGCGTCGCGCGCGTGCACGCCCGCCGGAAGGAAGCGCGCGAAGCGGTCGAGCGCGAGCGGCGTCGCCGCATCGTTGCGGTTCAGCGCGACCATCACCGTGGCGCCATCGTCGTAGCGGAAATACACGTACACGCCGTCGCGCGGCGCGTAGTGCATCAGCTTGCCGTCGTGCAGCACCGGCGTGCGCTTGCGCCACTCGAACAGCGTGCGGATCCAGGCCTGCGTTTCGCGCTGTTCGGCACTCAGTCCGGCGCCGGTGAATGCGTTGGCCGCATCGCCGGCCCAGCCGCCGGGCATGTCCGCGCGCAGTTCGCCGTCGTGGCGTTCCTTCGGTCCGCGCAGCAGCACTTCCGAACCGTAATAGAACTGCGGCGTGCCGCGCGTGGTGGCGACGAAGGCCATCGCCAGTTTCCACAGCCCGACATCGCCGTCGAGCAGCGCCAGCAGCCGCGGGGAGTCGTGGTTTTCGGCGAACACCACCAGCGCGCCGGGATCGGGATAGAGGAAATCGTTGGACAGCGCCTCGTACACGTTCACCCAGCCGGTGTCCCAGCCTTCGGGTTGCGACAGCGCGCCGCGCAGGGCGAGCTGCACCGGGAAATCCATCATGCTCGGCATGTACGGCACGTGGCCGTCGGGGTTCGCCTTGCCGCGTTGCCAGTGCGCGACCGTCGCGGCGTTCGGGCTCCATTCCTCGCCGACCATCGAGAAGCGCGGGTATTCGTCGAGGATCGCCTTGCCCCAGGCGCTGAGGAAGTCGGTGTCGGCGTAGCCGAAGGTGTCCTCGCGGATGCCGGACAGCCCGGCGCTTTCGATCCACCACAGCGTGTTCTGGACCAGGTAGCGCGCCACGTGCGGGTTGCGCTGGTTGAGGTCGGGCATGGCGCGGGCGAACCAGCCGGTGACGAACTGCTCGCGGTCCTCGGGCGCGGCGTGCGGATCCTGGATCGTGGTGCGGCGATGGTTGGTCTCGACGTACTCGCCGGGATGGTTGATCCAGTCCTTCGCCGGCAGGTCGCGCATCCACCAGTGCCGCGAACCGATGTGGTTGAGCACCACGTCCATGATCAGGCCGATGCCCCGTGCCTTGGCCTCGCGCGACAGCGCGCGGTAGTCGTCGTTCGTGCCCATGCGCGGGTCGGTGCGGTACAGGTCGGTGATCGCATAGCCGTGGTAGGAATACCCGGGCTGGTCGTTCTCCAGCACCGGCGTGATCCACAGCTGGGTGAAGCCGAGCGAGGCGATGTAGTCGAGGTGCGCGCGGATGCCGGCGAGGTCGCCGCCGTGGCGGCCGTTCGGATCCGCGCGGTTCGCGGCCTCGCGCATGCCGGCGACGGTGTCGTTCGACGGATCGCCATTGGCGAAGCGGTCCGGGGTGACGAGGTAGATCGCGTCGGCATTGGTGAAGCCACGGCGTTGCGCGGAACCGGGTTCGCGCGCGTCGATGCGCCATTCGCGCGTCGCCGCCAGCTTGCCGCCTGCGAGGAAATCGATGGCGACCGCGCCCGGTTGCGCGTCGGCGGCGACGTCCACGGTCACGAACAGGTAGTTCGGGTTGTCCGTGCGCTGCACGTCGACCACCGACACGCCGGGGCGCTCGATGCGCGGCGCGGTCGCGGCGATGCCGGCGCCGTGGACCATCAGTTCGACCCGGTGGTGGACCATGCCGACCCACCAGTTCGCGGGTTCGATCCGTTCGACTTCGACCGCATGCGCGGGCGTCGCGAAGCCGAGCAGCAGGGCGATCGTGCAGAGCAGCGTGCGCATGCGTTCCCCTCCCGAGGCGCGGTCCGTCCCGAGGCTACAGGCGGAACATCGGGCGGACAACGCGGGCGCCGCCGAATACGTATGCATCGGCGGAACATTGAAACGCGCCGGTGGTGGCGCACGTGGCGGTGGCGCGGGCTATGCTGCGCGTCCCACGGGGAGCCACGCATGTCCGGACCCAGCAGCGCCAGCGACACGCCGATCACCGACCGCCGGCAACTGGTCGAGGTGCTCGCGTCCGGCGAGAAGCCGCGCGCCGATTGGCGCATCGGCACCGAGCACGAGAAGTTCGGTTTCCGCCTCGACGATCTGCGCCCGCCGACGTTCGACGGCGAACGCGGCATCGAGGCATTGCTGGAAGGCCTGGCCCGCTTCGGCTGGCAGCCGTACCGCGAAAGCGTCGACGGCCAGCCCGCGCGCACCATCGCGCTGCTGCGCGACGGCGCTTCGGTCACGCTGGAACCGGCCGGGCAACTCGAACTCTCCGGCGCGCCGCTGGAAACCATCCACGACACCTGCCGGGAAGT
>DASTHJ010000213.1:0-5534 GCA_035718265.1 Steroidobacteraceae bacterium
GCGCGGATCGTGCGCTTGTGGTCGCTGCGGTTCATGTGACGCTCCGGCGCGCGCGCGCGAATTCGATGCAGGCGCCGAGGATGTCGCGCAGCGCCACGCGCAGCCGCGCGGCCAGCACGTCATCCAGCGGCGCCGGCCAGTTGGCCTTGTCCAGGTGTCCGTGCGGCTCGTGCAGGTAGCCGCGCATCGCCAGTTCCATCTGCACCGCGTGGATGCCGAGACCGGGATTGCCGCAGCGTCGCGTGATCCAGCCGCCGCGGAAGCGCCCGTTGGTCACGCGCGAATAGCCGGTGGCGTCGCAGATGTTCTCGATGGCCTGCGTGAGCGCCGGATCGGCGCTGGCGCCGTGGTTGGTGCCGATGTTGAACTGCGGCAGCTCGCCCTCGAACAGCCGCGGCACGCGCGAGCGGATCGAGTGCGCGTCGTACACCACGACACAACCGGACTCGGCGCGCTTGCGCTCCACCTCGAAGGCCAGCGCCTGGTGGTATGGATCGAAGTACTCGGCGCGCCGGCGCAGCACTTCCGCCGGCCCCGGCTCGCTGCCGGACTTGTACAGTGGTTCGCCGTCGAAGGTTTCCATGGGGCAGAGCCCTGTCGTGGTCTGGCCCGGGTACAGCGAGGCGCCGGATGGATCGCGATTCAGGTCGATGACCGTGCGTGACAGCGCGGTGCGCAGCGTGGTCGCGCCCATCTCGTGCGCGAAGTCGTACAGCACGTCGACCCAGAAATCTGTGTCCTTGCGCGACAGCCACGGCGAGACCAGGTTGGCTTCGATGGGCTCGGGAATCTCGACGCCGGTGTGCGGAAAGCTCACCACCAGCGGTGCATCGCCATGATGCACCGACAGCCACTCGTGGTGCGCGGGGGCGTTCAAGCGCCGCTCCAGACGCGCGCATGCAATGGATTGAAACCCATGCGCCAGACCAGCTCGGCCGGCCGTTCGATGTTCCAGATCGCAAGGTCGCAGCGCTTGCCGGCTTCCAGCGTGCCGGTCTCGTCCTGCAGGCCCAGCGCCTGCGCCGCGGCGCGCGTCACGCCGAGCAGGCATTCTTCCACGCTCATGCGGAACAGCATCGCGGCGAAGTTCATGGCCATCAGCAGCGATGTTAGGGGAGACGTGCCCGGATTGCTGTCAGTGGCGATCGCCAGCGGAATTCCCGCCGCGCGCAGCGCCGCAACCGGCGGAACGTGCGTGTCGCGCAGGAAATAGAACGCGCCCGGCAGCAGCACCGCGACCGTGCCGGCAGCGGCCATGGCGCGGATCCCGGCCTCGTCGACGTGCTCCAGGTGGTCGGCGGACAGCGCGCGGAACGCCGCGGCGACCTGCGCGCCGCCCGAGTTCGAGAGCTGCTCGGCGTGCAGCTTGACGCGCAAGCCCGCACGCGTCGCGGCATCGAAGACGCGCCGGGTCTGCCCGGCCGTGAAGCCGATAGCTTCGCAGTAGGCATCCACTGCATCGACCAGCCCTTCGCCGGCCAGGGCGGGCAGCATGCGCGCGCACACCTCCGTGATGTAGTCGTCGGCGCGGCCCGCGAATTCCGGCGGCAGCGCATGCGCGCCGAGGAACGTGGTGCGCACGCGGATGGCGCGCTCCTTGCCGAGCGCGCGTGCAGCGCGCAGTTGCTTGCGCTCGTGTTCCAGCGCCAGGCCGTACCCGGACTTGATCTCGATCGTGGTCACGCCTTCGGCGAGCAGCGCGTCCAGGCGCGGCAGCGCGGCGGCGATCAGCTGCGGCTCGCTGGCCGCGCGCGTCGCATTCACGGTCGAGCGGATGCCGCCGCCCGCGCGCGCGATGGCCTCGTAGGTGGCGCCGTTCAACCGCTGTTCGAATTCCTGCGCGCGGTCGCCGGCGTACACCAGGTGCGTGTGGCAGTCGATGAGTCCGGGCGTGATCCAGCGGCCCTCGCAGTCGACGATCTCGAGTGCATCGAGCGCGGCCGGCGCGCGCGCGGCGGGCCCGGCATAGGTGATGAGTCCGTCGCGGCAGGCGATGACGCCCGCGTCGATCGCGCCCAGGCCTTCGCGCCCGGGCGCCATCGTCGCGAGTCGGGCATTCCGCCAGATCCGGTCACAGCGCATGGCGGGAAACATATATGGCAGCGCATATACTGGGCAACGATGCAGCACGACGCATCCCCGGCCATTCACTGCGCGCGCGCCTTGCTGCCCGACGGCTGGGCCAGGGACGTGCGCCTCGGCATCACCGCCGGCAAGTTCGACGCCGTCGAGCGGGATGCCACGGCACGGCCCGGCGACACGCGCGCGGCCGTGGTCGTCCCAGGCATGCCCAACGTGCACAGCCACGGATTCCAGCGCGGCATGGCCGGGCTCACCGAGTACCGCGGTGCGGATGCCGACAACTTCTGGAGCTGGCGTGAGCTGATGTACCGCTTCGTCGGGCGCATGACGCCGGAGGAGCTGGAAGCCGTCACCGCGCAGGCCTTTCTCGAGATGCTGGAAGGCGGGTTCACCCGGGTGGGCGAGTTCCACTACGTGCACCACGATCCGGACGGCAGACCTTACGCGGACCCGGCGGAAATGCTGGCGCGCGTGGTGGCTGCGGCGCGCAGTACGGGCATCGCGCTCACGCTGCTGCCGGTGTTCTATGCGCACGCCAACTTCGGCGGCGTCGCCCCGACACCGGGGCAGCGCCGCTTCGTGTGCGGCATCGACCAGTACGCGCGGCTGCTCGAGGCCGCACGTACATTGCTGCGCGGCATCGCCGACGCGCGCCTTGGCGTCGCGCCGCACAGCCTGCGCGCGGTCGCGCCGCAGGAACTGCGCGAAGTGGTCGCGCTGCACACAGGGCCGATCCACATCCATGCGGCGGAACAGGTTCGCGAGGTCGAGGAATGCCTGGCGTGGTCGGGCGCGCGGCCGGTGCAGTGGCTGCTGGACCATGCCGACGTCGACGTGCGCTGGTGCCTGGTGCATGCCACGCACATGACGGGCGAGGAGATCACGCGCCTGGCGCGCAGCGGCGCGGTCGCCGGATTCTGCCCGGTCACCGAGGCGAATCTCGGCGATGGCATCGCACCGGCGGCGTCGTTCCTGCAGGCCGGGGGCGCCATCGGCATCGGCACGGATTCGAACGTGCACATCAGCGTGAGCGGGGAGCTGCGGCAGCTCGAATACGCCCAGCGGCTGCGCGATCGCACGCGCAACGTGCTGGCGAGCGGCGCGCAGTCCACCGGGCGGACGTTGTACGCGGCCGCGCAGCGTGGCGGTGAGCAGGCGCTGGGAGGCGTCGGCGCCGGATCGGGCCTCGCTGTCGGCGCACCCGCCGACTGCGTTTCGCTGCATGCCGAGGGTCTGGTGCGCGGCGAGGACGCGGTGCTGGACAGCTTCGTGTTCGCGGCCGGCGTGCAGGTCGAGCACGTGTGGCGCGCGGGCCAACGCGTCGTGACCGATGGCGTGCACGAGGCGCGGGAAATCGTCGAGGCACGCTACCGGCGCGTGCTCGCGGGGCTGCTGGCGTGATCCATGAATAAAAAGAGGCCGCCTGCTAAAGCGGCCTCCGTGTGGATCGGTCCGCAACCAGAGGATTGCGTCTTGGGATCCACGTGCAGTTCCGGGCACGACGGCCGTTTGAGGGCGCGGCCTGGAGACTGCGGGCCCAGTGTGCACCGCCGGATTTCATTCACGAATCGGTGAACGTGCCGGAAGGGCGGTGCAGGGGTCCGACAGGCTTGTGCGCATTTGCCGGACAAATCGCGGCCGCGGGTTGTCCAGCGGTTTCCTAACTACAGCGCGATGAAAGCGGTTTCATCCGGCAACCGCTGTCTTGCGGATGTCGCCGCGGACCGCCGGACAGCAACTGGACATTGAGACGCAGTCGACAGATTGACGACGAGCCGGGGCCGCGGGGCGCTAGTTAGGCGAAAACGTGCGGGACCGCGGCCCGCGGGAACGGCATTATCGGTCCCCAGGAGTGCGGTTCGTCGGAGGCCTGGGAGGGCTCGCCCGTGTCACAGAGCGGAAACACGACCACGTCGCAGATGTCGCAGCGCGAACTGGCGCTGCGTTTCCTGCATCGCACCCGCACCGAGCTCACGCAGATGCGCGCCTGCCTGCCGGATTCGCAGCTGCCGATCGAGCCGCTGGCCCTGGCGCACCTCGAGCGCATGGCCGGCAAGGTGTCCAGCGCCGCGGAGGCCTTCGGCTTCCCCGAAATCGGCGTGATCGCCGGCGCCATCGAGCTGCTGGCGCAGGTGGCCGTGGGCCGCACGATGCGCGAGCGGCTCGAGCTGGCCAACCGGCTCGGCGCGCAGCTCTCGGCGCTGGAAGTCCACATCGAATACGAGCTGGCCGAGCGCGAGGCCGTCGACGTGCCCGAGGAGCTGCCGATCTCGTCGATGCTGCCCGGCTTTCACCAACGCTAGTCCCCGGTACGCGCTCCCCAGAGCGATACGCCCGCCTGGCTCTGCGCGCTGAAGGTCACGACGAACGCATTGGCGTTCGGATTCCACTGCCGCGAGAGCACGCCGTCGTAGACGGTGCCGGCAAGCGTGATGTCCATCAGATTGTCGCCGCGGTGCGTCCACGTGCCGCTGACCGCGCCGCTCACCGTGCCGTCGGCGTCCAGCCGCATGGCCACCGACGTCTTGAGCGTCGCGCTGATGTCCTTGCCGTGGTCGATCATCTTGTAGGCGCCCGCGGTGTCGGCCGCGGACACCTCGGCGGATGGCGCGGGGTCGGCCAGGCTCAGCGGCGCGTAGCGGAACGGCGCCACCACCGGCCAGCCTTCCGAGTTGAAGAACAATTCGTGCACGCGGATCTCGTGCTGTTCGCCGCGCCCCGGGAAGCGCGTGTGGAACACCAGGAAATACTTGCCGAGCCCCGCGTCGAAGTACGCCGAGTTGTGCCCGGGTGAAACGTAACCCGTCGGCGTGCCAGTCTCGCCCGCGGCATTGGCGAACTGGTAGTTGCCCATGAGCTTCTGCGCATGCGGCGCGATGCGCGAGTCGTCGAACAGCACCGCCGGATTGCCGCGCACGGTCGACATGTCCGTGCCTGCGCCGTCGAAGTACGGCCCGTCCGCCGCCTGCGAGCGCGCCACGCGGATGTTGTAGCCGCCGTTGGCATCCAGACCGCCGAACGACACGAACAGGTAGTAGAAACCGGTCTGCGGCTCGTGGATGACATACGCGCCTTCGATGCGCGCATGGTTGCCGCCCATCAGGTGCTTGCCGTAGCCCTGGCCGGGCTTCGGCATCCCGGTGGCGCCATCCATTTCCAGCATGAAGATGCCGCCGGAATACGAGCCGTAGACCATCCACAGCTTGCCGTCGGCATCGAAGAACACCTGCGGGTCGACGACGTTCGGATGCACCTGCGCGTCGTAGTTGGTCACGCCGTCCTCGGAGAGCCCGGTCATGCCGGACTTCAGGAACATCTGCCGGTTCGTGTACGGGCCGGTCACGCTGTCCGCGACTGCCACGCCCAGCGCCGAGAGCGGCGAATCGCCGCGGCACGAGTCGTAGTAGAAGTAGAACTTCCCGTCGGCGAGCTGCACGACATCCGGAGCCCAC
>DASTHJ010000214.1:0-9195 GCA_035718265.1 Steroidobacteraceae bacterium
TAGGCCGTGGTCGCCTCGTCGTAGCCGCGGCCGTTGGTGGACGGATTCGGCGGAAACAGAGGATGCGTCTCGTCGGCCGCGCGATCCGAGCTGGACTCGATGACGATGGCGGCGGCGTCCTTCACCGCCTCGAGGTCGCGCGGCAGCGTGCCGACGATGAGCTGCGTGCTCACGCCTCGCAGGTTGGTGGCCCGCTGCATCGATTCCGCCAGGGTCTTCAGGTCGCGCGGATACTCGTGGCGACCGGGGAATCCGTGATCGCGCGGCCCGGCAAGGAACAGGATCTTTTTTGCCGCCGGCGCCTGCGCGAGCGCAGGTTGCGACATCCACGATGCGACGACGGCGGCGAATACGGCGGTCAGGAGATTCTTGTCGGTCATTGCGCCCACGATGCCTTCATGATGACCATGAACAGGAAGCCATTCTCATTCGGCGCACGATACGCGCCGATGGCATCCAGCAGGAATGCGGCAATGGAAGTCATTTGCCAGCCGTCGGCCTCGTGCGCCGGCCAGAAAGCTCCGGCGAGCGGTTCATAGCGATTCTTCTCACCGTAGGCGCGTACTTCCCGCATGCGCGCCTTCACGCCCTCGGCATTCGATTCATTGGCCCACGACCACAGCCAGGTATCGCTGCTCGTCGACAGGCTTCCCGCGAAGGCCACGTCACAGATGACGACCGGCCGGCCGCCGCTGGAAAACATCAGCTGCGCGGTGCCCTGGTCGTAGTCCCATCGTTCGTATTCGCGGATGCGGAATTTTCGCGCGAATTCTTCCTGTCGATGGTCGAGGTATGCGCAGGACTCATCGCGCAGTTTCTGATACGCGGCATCGTCCTGGATCCAGTTCTTCTTGCGGATCGCGCTGTAGCAGAAACTGCAAACCAGCCTGATGTCCGCGCGTTGCATCATTTGCGGGGTCCACTCGCCGGCCTCGTCCAGCGCAGCCTCGCAATCGTCGCACCAGGCGTCGGGACACCAGGCGTCCGGATGCTCGTCATCGTACGCCCAGTGAAAACCGCGTCGCTCGCCGCCGGCGAGATGCTGACAGACGAACGCTCCGTCGCTGTCGCCGTGCGTCGCACAGCTGATCTTGATGTCGCTTTCCATCGATGGCGTATTCTCGGGACCCGCCATTTACACATCACCGCAGTCCCGGCGCAAGTCGCCTGAATCGAGCGAGCCGCGCGAACCATGACGTGTCTACGACGTCCCGTGCCGACACGCATGCGGAGCATCGCCACAATTGATCAGCATTGGGGCCACGCGCATTGGTACGCTCATCCGGTGCCGTTCACGATCTCGCACGCCGCCGCGGTCCTGCCGTTCCGCAGGACCGGGCTGCCGCTCGCCGCGCTGATGATCGGCAGCATGTCGCCGGATTTCGCGTACTTCGTGCTGCCCCGGATCGACAGCTTCTGGACGCACAGCGCCCGCGGATTGTGGCAGTTCTGCTGGCCCGTGAGTCTGGCCGTCTGGTGGATCTACGTGCGCTGGCTCGAGGCGCCCACCTTCGCGCTGCTGCCGCCGCGCTGGCGCGCGGCATTCACGCCGTCCGATGCGAATGTCGGGCCCAGGGAGGTCGCCTTCGTCTCGATGGCCATCATCCTCGGCGCGGGCACGCACATTGCCTGGGACTCGTTCACGCACGCGGGCAGGACCGTGGTCAATGCAGTGCCCTTGCTGAAGGCGAAGCTGATCGTGTTCGCGGGCAGCGCGGTGCCTGTTTATTCGATCCTGCAGCATCTGAGTACCGCGATCGGGCTGCTCGTGCTCGGCGCGTGGGCGTTGCAGCGCTGGCGGCATGTCGCCGCGAGCCCGTCCGCCGCGCCATCGACGCGAGGACTTCCGGGTGCGTGGCGCGTGGCCGCGTGCGCGCTGCTGTTGGCGAGCACCGTCGCGCTGGCCGCGATCGGCTATGTGAACCATCCCGGGATCGCGCCGGAGCGCCGATTGTTCTACCTGGCCGTCGGCGGCATGCAGGGCGGCGCGCTGGCGTGGATCGCCGTCGCGTTGTGGGTGCGGTTCAGGCTCCGGAAGTGAAGCTCCGTCTCAACCCGCGGCGTATTTCACGCCGCACCCGCCGAGGCCGCAGTAGCCGTCCGGGTTCTTGGCCAGGTACTGCTGGTGATATTCCTCGGCGTAGTAGAACTCCGGCGCCTCACGGATCTCGGTCGTGATCGTGCCGCGGTGCGCCTTGGTCAGCGCTTCCTGATAACGGCGCTTGCTCTCTTCCGCCGTCTTCTTCTGCGCGTCAGTCGTGTAGTAGACGGCCGAGCGGTATTGCGTGCCCACGTCGTTGCCCTGGCGCATGCCCTGCGTGGGATCGTGCGACTCCCAGAATGCCTTGAGCAGGGCTTCGTACGAGATCCTGGCGGGGTCGTACACCACGCGCACCACTTCGGCGTGGCCGGTGCGGCCGGTGCAGACTTCTTCATAGGTCGCGTTCGGCGTGTAGCCGCCGGCGTAACCCACCGCGGTCGTCACCACGCCCGGCAGCTCGTAGAACATGCGCTCGGCACCCCAGAAGCACCCCAGCCCGAACACGGCTTCTTCCAGTCCGCCCGCCGCGGGTTGCTTGATGTTGCTGCCGTTGACGAAATGCCTGCCGGAAATGGCTAGTGGAGTGTTGCGGCCCGGCAGGGCTTCTTCCTGCGCGGGGATCGTCGTCTTCTTGGCGAACAGAGCCATGTTGGACTCCTGGAAATCGGTCGGATGGTGCGGGAGTGTGGGGTCTGCCATGGCGCTTCTCAACCTATACTGCGGGCCTTGAGCAGACCTGCCCAGCCAGGGATTTATTGCGTTGACAGAATCCGCCAGCACGCCGCGACTGCGCACCACGTTCGCCATCTACCTTGCGCTGGTCGCCGCCACCACGGTCATCGGTCCCGAAGACGTGTCGCCCGCGTGGTACTACCTGACGGGAGTATCGGGCTTCGTCTGCGTGGCGCTTGCCTGCCTCGGCCGCATCTGGACTTCGGTGTTCATCGCGGGGCACAAGGACGTGGAGCTCGTGACCCGCGGGCCGTACGCGCGCTGCCGCCATCCGCTGTACGCCTGTTCCGTCCTAGGGGCGTTCGGGCTCGGCCTGGCCTCGCGCTCCTGGCTGCTGTGCGCGGGCGTGGTGATCCTGATCGCGGCGCTCGTCATTTATGCCGCCGCCTGCGAGGAACAGTTCCTCGCCGATGCCTTTCCGGACGCGTTCCGCGATTACCTGGCCAGGACGCCCAACAAGTGGTTGCCGGCGCGCCGCAAATCCGCGCTGCCCGAGCACCTCGACGTCCATGCGACCGTGCTCTGGAAAGCCTTCCTGGATGCCGGATCTTTTTTCGCGCTCTACCTTCTCGTCGCCGGGGCGGCGGAGTACCGTCTCGCTTCGGCGTTCTGACAAGGAGAGTCGTCATGCGTCACTGGCTGGTGCTGTTGCTGGGTGCCTGGCTCGCAGGCTGCGCCCAGGTGGCGACGAACCCGCCCGCCACGCCGGCGAAATCCACGGCGCCGCTGCTCGACACCGACTGGAAGCTCACGCAACTCGGCGAGCGCCTCATCGAGCCGCGGCAAGGCGGGCGCGAACTGCACTTCGTGATGCGCTCCAAGGACCAGCGCGTCACGGGATTCTCCGGCTGCAACCAGATGATGGGCCGCTACGTGCTCGAGGGCAGCGAGCTCAAGTTCGCGCAGATGGGCGGCACGCTGATGGCCTGTACCGGCGACGCATCGCTGGAACGCGAATTCCTCGCGATGTTCGGCGCGGTGGCGCGCTGGGAGATTTCCGGTCAGACGCTGCACCTGCAGGATGCCGACGGCGGCACGCTCGCCACCTTCGTCCAGCACCCCGCCGGCTAGCCGCGATCCAAACTACTTCCTCGCGCCCTGCAGGCAGCGGTATTCACGGATCACGCGCCACTTCGAGCAGTCGGCGGCGGTGCCTTCGATGCACTGGCGTTCCTCGCCCTTGCGCGCCGCGTCGCGATAACCCCAGTCTGCACAGCGTTCGCGCGCCATCGACAGCCCGGCGCGCTCGTCGACCTGCGGATTCTCGAAGCGGCGGTATTCATAGGTGAGCCGGGCCACGCCCTCCTCTTCGCTGCTGTCCCCCGGACTCCACATCTTGTAGGTGGTGCAGGCGGCCAGCAGGGCGAGCAGCGCGAGAACGAGGATTGAGCGAGGCATTCAGACACCTTTTCGGCACGGGCCGCGAACTGTAGCTCTTTTGTGACCGCCAGAGCAGGCAATGCGTTCTGGCAACTTGCCGGCCGGCGCGCTATATAAACGGGCCATGCGGCAACCCGCCTCCTGGTTCGTGTTGTTTGCCAGCGCCCTGTTCGCTCCCGTGCTGCTGGCTGGCAAGCCGTCAGCGGGCGGCGTGAGCCCGGCCCAGTCGAGCACCGTCATCGGCCCCATGAATTCGCTGCTCGCCGACGGCGCCGAACTGCTCGCCGCCGGCCACTACGCACTCGGCGTGCGCATCACGCTGCAGGGCCTGGAACAGCCGGGCACGGCGCGCGACCTGGCGGCCGGCCACTCGAATGCCTGCGCCGGGCTGGCGGCGCTCGAGCGCTGGGCCGAGGCGCTGGAGCATTGCAACAAGGCGCTGGAGCTCGATCGCAGCAACTGGCGCACTTACAACAATCGCGCGGCGGTGTTCGTCGGTCTCAGGCAGTACGACCTGGCGATGACCGACGTGAATGCCGGCCTCGAACTGGCTCCCGACTCGCCCACGCTGCTGAAGAGTCGCGAAGTCGTGATCCAGCATTCCGCTGCGGCCATGCGCGAACGCTGGCGCAAGCCCGACAGGGCCTGATGGGTCTGCCGGAACAGGTGCCGGGCGCCGAGCGCTCGCAGTTCGCGCTGCTCGGCACCCGCCGCTTCCTGCCGTTCTTCCTCACGCAGTTCTTCGGCGCGTTCAACGAGAACCTGTTCCGCAATGCGCTGGTGGTCTCGCTGACGTACGGCGCGACCGTCGCGGCATCGGACGCGGCGCTGTTCACCAATCTCTCGCAGGGCCTGTTCATCCTGCCGTTTTTCCTGTTCTCGGCGCTCGCCGGCCAGCTCGCCGACAAGTACGAGAAGAGCCGGCTGATCCGCCAGACGCGGCTCATCGAAGTCGTGCTGATGATCGGCGCGGCGCTGGCGCTGTACTTCGGCCACCTGCCCTCGCTGTTCACGCTGATCTTCCTGCTCGGCGTGCTCGCCACCATCTTCGGCCCGCTGAAGTATTCGTTGATGCCGCAGCACCTGCGGCAGAGCGAGCTCGTGGGCGGCAACGCGCTGGTCGACTCGGGTACGTTCCTCGCCATCCTCGCCGGCACGATCAGCGGCGGGCTGCTGGCGCCGACTTCGGCCGCCGAGCACGCCGCGGCCGGCACCAGCACTGCCAACGTCACGGCCGCCGTGGTCATGGTCGTCATCGCCATGGGAACGTACCTGTGCTCGCGCTTCATCCCGCGCGCCGAGCCCACCGACCCGCAGCTGCGCGTGAACTTCAATGCGTTCACGGCCACCTGGCAGGTGATCCGCTTCGCCGCGCAGACGCGCTCGATCTTCCTCTCGCTGCTCGGGATTTCCTGGTTCTGGCTGGTGGGCGCGTTGATCCTGGCGCAACTGCCGGCCTACTCGAAGGACGTGCTGGGCGGCGATCGCAGCGTGTTCACGCTGTTGCTGGCGTCGTTCTCGATCGGCACGGCACTGGGCTCGCTCGCCTGCGAGCGGCTCTCCGGGCACAAGGTGGAAATCGGACTCGTGCCGCTGGGGTCGATCGGCATGACCGTGTGCCTGATCGACCTGTACTTCGAGCACCCG
Source organism: Steroidobacteraceae bacterium (assembly GCA_035718265.1). Taxonomy (GTDB): domain Bacteria; phylum Pseudomonadota; class Gammaproteobacteria; order Steroidobacterales; family Steroidobacteraceae; genus CADEED01. Next base: position 5,801 of record DASTHJ010000214.1, read on the forward strand.
GAGGCGCACGCCGCGGCCGGCGGGCTGCTGTCCTGGACGGCATTCCTCGCCGCCGGCGGCTGGGACGTCGCGCTCGACTGCGCGCTGATCGGCGTGTTCGGCGGCCTGTTCATCGTGCCGCTGTACGCGCTGATCCTCTCGCGCAGCGCCGAGAGTCACCGCGCGCGCATCATCGCCTGCAACAACATCCTCAATGCCGGGTTCATGGTGCTGGCGGCGCTGCTCGCCATCGGCTGGTTGGCGCTGGGCTTCTCGATCCCGCAGCTCTTCATCCTCGCCGGCGTGCTCAATGCGCTGGTCGCCGCGTACATCTATACGCTGGTGCCCGAATTCCTGATGCGCTTCCTCACCTGGGTACTGGTGAACGTGATGTATCGCATCCGCGTGCGCGGCCTGGAGAACATTCCCGAGAGCGGCCCTGCGCTGCTGGTCAGCAATCACGTGAGCTTCATGGACGCGCTGGTGATCGGCGGCAGCGTGCGCCGCCCGGTGCGCTTCGTCATGGATCACAACATCTTCAGGATCCCGGTGCTGGGATTCATCTTCCGCACCGCGCGCGCCATCCCGATCGCGCCGGCGCGCGAGGACCCCGCGGCCCTGCAGCAGGCCTTCGACCGCATCGATGCCGAGCTCGCCGCGGGCGAGGTGGTCTGCATATTCCCGGAGGGCAAGCTCACGCGCGACGGCGAGATGAGCGAATTCAAGCGCGGCGTGGAGAGAATCCTCGAACGTCGCCCCGTGCCGGTGATCCCCATGGCGCTGCGCGGCCTGTGGGGCAGCTTCTTCAGCCGGCGCGGCGGCAAGGCGGCGATGTCGCAGCTGCCGCAACGCTTCTGGTCGCGCATCGAGCTGGTCGCCACCGCCCCCGTGCACGGCGACGCCGCCAGCGCCACCGGCCTGCACAGGATCGTCGCCGGCCTCCGCGGCGAATGGCAGTAATGGGGACATTCACCGTTTCCTAGCAAATGGGGACAGACCTCAGCCCGCAGCTGCTGAAATCCGACCTGTTCGGCACGATCACGCGTGTTGGCGACACCGTCATCCGCGATGCGCGCGCGGCGCGCCCCTGGGCACGTCGACTCGCCCTGCACCTGCTGCGGCGCGAACACCGTGCGTTGTCGCGCCTGGCGCTGCGCGACGGCACGCCCGGCGTGCCACGCGTGCTTGCACTCGAACGCGATCGCCTCACCCGCCGCTGGATCGAAGGCACACCCATGCACGTCGCGAAGCCGCGCGATCCGGAGTACTTCCGCGCCGCCGCGCGCCTCGTGCGCCGCCTGCACGCCGCCGGCGTGATCCACAACGATCTCGCCAAGGAAACCAACTGGCTGGTGACGCCCGACGGCCACCCCGCGCTGGTCGACTTCCAGCTCGCCATGACCCTCGCGCGGCGCGGCGCGCTGGCCCGCGCGCTCGGCCACGACGACATCCGCCACCTGCTCAAGCACAAGCGCACCTATCTGCCCGAGCGCCTGACCCAGCGCGAGAAGCACATCCTCGCCACGCCCTCGCTGGCGTCGCGCGCCTGGATGGCCAGCGGCAAACGCGCCTATCTATTCGTCACGCGCCGCATCCTGCGCTGGCGCGACCGCGAGGGCGCGGGCGATCGGGCGGCCTGAGCCGCTCAGCTGCCGCGCGCCGCGAACTCGCGCGCCGGCCGGCACTCTATCCAGTCGATCCGCGACCAGCGTCGCTTGGCCACGGCACGCAGCGCGAACATCATCGCGAGAAGCGCCAGCTCCAGGACATACACAGTCACGAGGTGGATGCGGCCCTCTCCGAGCAGCAGCGCGACGCTCATCAGCGTGAGCATCACCGCCGAGCCCAGCGTGATCTCGAGCAATCGCAGCCCGCGCGTGAGCATCAATCCCAGGTACGTGCTCAGCACCGTGCCCAGCACCAGCAGCGGCAATCCACCGGCGATCAGCCCGCCCGGCAGGTGCGCGAAGCTGGCGATGCCGACCATCATCGCCATCAGCAACCCGAGCACCACCGCGTTGTGCCGCCAGAAGGCGCGCTCGACGGTCACGAACAGTTCGATGCGCGAGCAGGCCTGTCGCAGCCACAGCGCGCGGCTGCGCTGCGCCGCCTGGCCGGCGATGGCGCCGGTGACCGTGCTGAAGATGGTCAGCATGAACAACCACACCTCGGGGTTGTAGACGCCCGCCTTGCTCGCGATCGCCACGGGCAGCACCAGCGAACCGACCAGCAGCCACGGGTTGTGCGTTCCCAGGATCATGGCCACCTCACGCCCCCAGGTGTCCTGACTCTTCCACGCCGACGTGCCGATCCGCGGCCGACGCCATGCCATCGACCGAAGGCGCGGCCACGCCAGGAAGCCGGCGCCGAACACGCCCCACACGATGGCGAGCTGGATGAGATTCCACTCGGTCTTGGCGCTCAGCTCCTCGATCTGGCGCACCGGCAGGAACACGACGAGCACGATGATGACCAGCGCCTTCGCGAGCCCGCCCCGGTTGCGATTGCCGGCGAGGAACCACAGGGCCAAGTACAACCAGCCGACCAGCAGCGCCAGCCACGTGTAGACCACGAGACTCAGGTTGAGGAAATACGCGCGGGCGCCCGGTTGCGCGGCGAAGTCGGATAGCTTGAGGCCGACGCCCGCGGCGGCCGCCGTGGGCGTGAGCACGCCCATGGGCAGCGCGACCAGCATCACCGTGACGAACGCACTGATCAGCAGCTTGAGCCGGCCGAAGGGCATCAGCTGCAGCGCGTGCCCCTGCGCCAGGCGTCCGAACATCAGCGGCATCAGCGAAGCGCCCAGCAGGATGGCGAGCTGCCCGGCCATTGCGAAGGCCAGCATGTGCATCGTTTGCGGCAGGTAAGTCACACTGAGCTGCGCGACCACACACAGGATGATGCCGGCGATGGTCAGGGCGCACGTGATCCGCGTGCCAGTGAAATAGCTGTAGACCAGCCGCGCCACCGTCCTCATCGGTGCAGCTCCAGGAAGATTTCCTCGAGGCCGAGCGCTTCTGCCTGCACGCTCAAGCCCTGCGACTCCAGCGTGCGTTGCCGCTCGGAATTCCAGTCGCGCACCACGGCCGTCGCGAATCCGGCCTCACGGCGCAACGACATCGCGTCCGGGACTTCGAGCGATTCGAGGCTCGCCGCGGCGCCTTGCAGATGAAGACGCACCACGCTCTCCTTGAGCGAATCGAGATCACCCTGCCAGTCGAGCCGTCCACTCTTCAGGATCCAGATGCGATTCGCCAGCCGCTCGATGTCCGACACGATGTGCGACGAGAACACGATGGCGCGATTGCCGCCCGCCGAGGCGTCGACGAGTTGCTCGAGGAACTGCCGCCGCGCCAGCGGATCGAGGCTGGCCACCGGCTCATCCAGCACCAGCAGGTCCGGCTGGTGCCCGAATG
>DASTHJ010000215.1:0-4956 GCA_035718265.1 Steroidobacteraceae bacterium
GCGGGAGCGCACCCACCAGTCGTCGTCGGAGACGGCCTCCAGCAGTTCCTTGACCGACTTGGCGTTGCCGACCTCGTTCAGTACTTCGACGGCGGCACGCCGCGCGTATTCGTTCTCGTCCTTCAGGACCGGGATCAGGTACTTGATGGTGTCCGGATCGTTGGCGCGGATCACGGCATCGATGGCCTTGTTCTGCACGTCGATCTCGGGGTCGCGCAGCAGGTTGCACAGCAGCTCCAGGTCGAAAGGGCCGTCCATGCGGGACAGCGCCGACAAGGAGGCCGCGCGCACCAGCTTGTTCGTGTCCTTGAGCTGCTCCTGCAGCGCGCGGCTCACCTCGGGCTTCGGGAAGCGCGACAGGATGTTGATGATGTGCAGCCGCGCCACCGGATCCTTGCCGTGCAGGCGGCCGATGAGTTCGGGCAGGTCGTTGTCCGTGGCCAGCTCGCCGACGATGCGGAACAGCGCCGCCTTTTCGTTCGCCTCCTGCTTGTAGGCTGCGCTCAGCAGCTCGCGCACCGAAAAGCGGCTGCGGTGCGCCGTGATCACGTCGAGCAGCGCGGACTTGGCGATGCCCTCCGTGTTGAGCGACTCGAGCAGCATGGTGGGGGGATACGCGCGGCTGCTGGACAGCGCCCAGGCGACGCCGGCGATCACGCGTGGGCTGCCCGTGACCATGGCCTCGATGAACTTGGGGAACGTCTTCTGGGTGACCAGCCCGGTGAGCACCTCGATGTAGGCCACCGTGGCGATCTTGTCGGCGTCTGCCAGCGCCGCGGTTACCGGCTCGATGGCGCCGGGCCCGAGTTCGCGCAGCTTGGCGATGGCCTTCTGGGTCTGCGGAGCGGCAACGTCGGTTGCCTCCTTGAGCTCCGTGATGAACCGGTCGGCCCGGATGTTGGTGAAAAAACTCATGTAAACGGGTTACCCGCGACCTGCACGCCGGAGCTGGAAGCGATGTGCGAGCGCGGAAAGAAGCAAGCCTGCCGTCCTTTGTAGCCTGAACCTTATTACAAAAATTATGCCATATGTCCCGGTGACATCTTAGAATCCCGGCCCCTTATGGTCCCAGAGCCCACCGACGAATTTCGCGCACTGGTCGAAAGTTATTCAGATCCGTACCTCGGCCAGACGTTGGGAAACGCGCGTGCCGTCGAGCTCGCCGAGCTGAAAGGTGATCGGGCTCACGTTCGCGTCGCTCTCGGAATCCCCGTGGGCGATTACCACGCGGAGTTTTCGCGCGGCCTCGAGGCACACGTCGCCGCCGGCGGCGGCCCGTCGCGGATCGATGTCGAGCTTTCCTCCCGGATCACCGCGCACGCCGTGCAGCGCCAGCTCTCGCCGATTGGTGGAGTCCGCAACATCGTGGCCGTGGCCTCGGGCAAGGGTGGCGTGGGCAAGTCGACGGTCGCGGCGAATCTGGCGCTCGCCTGGGCGCGCCAGGGGGCGCGCGTCGGCATCCTCGACGCGGACATCTACGGTCCGAGCCAGCCCATCATGCTGGGACTCGCGGGCCAGCGTCCCTCGTCGCCGGATGGCAAGCGCATCAAGCCACTCGCGGCGCATGGCGCCGTGGCCATGTCCATCGGCTTTCTCATCGATCCCGAGCAACCGATGGTGTGGCGCGGTCCCATGGTCACTCAGGCGCTGACCCAGCTGCTCAATGACACGGATTGGGGGGATCTCGATTACCTCGTCATCGACATGCCGCCCGGCACCGGCGACATCCAGCTCACCCTGGCGCAACGGGTGCCCGTGGCCGGCGCCGTGATCGTCACGACGCCACAGGATATTGCGCTGTCCGACGCGCGCAAGGGGCTCAAGATGTTCGAGAAGGTCAATGTGCCCGTGCTCGGCATCGTCGAGAACATGAGCGTGCACGTGTGCAGCAATTGCGGTCACGTCGAGCACCTGTTTGGTGCCGGCGGCGGCGCGCGCATGGCCGCGCAATACGGCGTCGAGCTGCTGGGCGAGCTGCCGCTGGACGCGCGCGTACGCGAGGAAGCGGACGGCGGCGCGCCCACGGTGGTGTCGGCGCCGGATGCGCCGCACGCGGCGCCGTATTTCATCATGGCGCGGCGCACGGCCGGCGCGCTCGCGCGGCGCGCGCAGGACAAGTCCACCGTATTCCCGAAAATCGTGGTGGAAGATAGTTAGCGGTCACCCGGTCGGGCGATCCGCGAGCCAGGTCGAGCAGGTAAACTGGCGAGCTTCGCGCTGTCGCGCGCAGCCGCACCGAGGTCGTGAAAGATGAGCATCAAGTCGGACAAGTGGATCCGCCGCATGGCGGAGCAGTACCAGATGATCGAGCCGTTCGCCGCGGACCAGGTGCGCACGGCGGGCGGCCACAAGATCGTCTCGTACGGCACCTCGAGCTACGGTTACGACGTGCGCTGCTCGCGTGAATTCAAGATCTTCACGAACATCAATTCCACGATCGTGGATCCGAAGGCGTTCGACGAGAAGAGCTTCGTGGACTTCGTCGGCGACGTCTGCATAATTCCGCCCAACTCCTTTGCACTAGCCAGAACGGTCGAATATTTCCGGATTCCCCGAACTACTCTGGTAGTTTGTCTCGGAAAATCGACTTATGCACGTTGCGGTGTAATCGTGAACGTAACGCCTTTGGAACCCGAGTGGGAAGGCCACGTCACGCTGGAGTTCTCCAACACCACGCCGCTGCCGGCCAAGATCTACGCGAACGAAGGCGTGGCGCAGATGCTGTTCTTCGAATCCGACGAAGTCTGCTCGACCTCTTACAAGGACCGCGGCGGCAAGTACCAGGGTCAGCGTGGCGTGACTCTGCCGAAAACTTGAGAGAACCAATCAAACGATCACGGACGGCGCCGCTTCGGCGCCGTTTGAGAGTGGCGCTTGCGCCTTACAATACCGCGGTGGCAAGTACCAGGGTCAGCGCGGCGTCACGCTGCCGAAAACCTGATCCTCGACCGATTCGATCCGCAACGTGAACTCGACCTTCTTGCCGCGCACCCGCTCGGCCTTCACGGGTAGATAGCCGAGCGCCGGCGCCACCCAGGTGCGCGTCAGCCGGTCGCTGCGCACGTTCTTGCTCACGTAGATCACGGTCTCGAGGCGCCCGAGCGCCGTGTCGATCTCGGCCGTGCCCTCGCGCCGCAGCTCGTATTCCTTGAGCTTGTCGCTGTCCACCAGCCAGACGCGATCCTGCAGGTCGCCACCCGCCAGCTTGCGCAGGCTCGCGATCTGCAACGACATGGGGTCCTGCGCGCCGTCCTCGAGCGCGAGATCGACGGCATGGCCCTTGGCCCTGCCGGTCACGCGCTTGCTGGACCAGTCGAAGCGCAGGTCGACCGGGCGTTCCTTCTCGTCCGCGCCATGGAACTCGACCGGGACGACCTCGCCGTCGACCAGCTTGAACGTGCTGGCCTGCGACAGCGAGTCGGGCAGGGCCATGCGGAACAGCCCGCGCGGCTTGTTGATGGACTCGTAGACGTAGGTGTCGGGACCGGCGCGCCGCAGCTCCAGCGTGGAACTGGCGGCGGAGATGCCCTTCCATTCGGCGCCGTAGCTGGCGCGGAACGGCTTGAGGTCCACCGGGTCGGCGTGCACCACGGAGCTCGCGAGCAGGCCCGCCAGCAATGCAGCCTCAGGCAGCCGCATCGCTTTCCTCGAGCAGCGGCGCCACCAGTGGTACGCCGTCGAAGTACACCGTGCCTTGGCGCCAGGCGATGCGTCCGGCGGCGATGAGCGAGCACACATGCGGATAGATGATGTGTTCCAGCGCATGAACGCGCGCTGAAATCGTCTCCGGGGTGTCCCCGGCACGGACCCGCAGCCGCCCCTGCATGATCACCGGGCCGCCATCGAGCTCCGGCGTCACGAAGTGCACGCTGGCGCCATGGTGCGTTTCGCGCGCCGCGAGCACGCGGGCGTGCGTGTCCAGGCCCTTGTAACCGGGCAGCAGCGACGGGTGGATGTTGAGCAGGCGCCCCTCGAGCTGACCGACGAACTGCGGCGAGAGGATGCGCATGAACCCGGCCAGCGCCACGAGCCCCGCGCCGCTCGCGGCGATCTCTGCCTGCAGCGCCGCCTCGAAGGAATCGCGATCCGCGAAGGACTTGACCGGGACCACCGCGGTGGGAACGCCGAGCGCCGCCGCTTTCGCGAGACCGCCGGCCTCGGGCCGGTCGGCGATCACGCGGACCACGCGATAGCCGCTGTCGGGCTGCTGCGCCGCGCGCGTGATGGCTTCCATGTTGCTGCCGCGCCCGGAGATGACGATCGCAACGGGCAGCAACGGTTTCAGTCCTCGATGACCACGCCGCGCGTGCCGCGGCCGACGCTGCCGATGACCGCGGCCGTTTCGCCGGCCGATCGCAGCGACGCCAGTGCGGCGTCGGCGTCGGCGGGCGCGACGGTCACGATCATGCCTATCCCACAGTTGAAAGTCCGGTACATCTCGGCGGGGGCGATGCGGCCGGTGGCGGCCAGCCACTCGAACACGGGATCGCGCGCCCAGCTGCGCCGCTGCAGCACGACCTCGAAGCCATCCGGCAGCACGCGCGGGATGTTGTCGGTGAGACCGCCGCCGGTGATGTGCGCGAAGCCCTTCACGTCGACGGCTCGCGCCAGCGCCAGCATGGATTTCACGTAGATGCGCGTCGGCGTCAGCAGCCGGTCGAACAGCGGTGCGCCGTCCACCTGGGTCTTCTCGTCGGCCCTGGCCAGCGACACCAGCTTGCGGATCAGCGAATAGCCGTTCGAGTGCGGGCCGGAGGAGGCGAGGCCGATGACCACGTCGCCCGCGGCAGTGCGGCTGCCGTCGATGATGCGATCCCGCTCGACCACGCCCACGCAGAAACCGGCCAGGTCGTAGTCGTCGCCCTGGTACATGCCCGGCATCTCGGCGGTCTCGCCGCCGACCAGCGCGGCACCCGCCAGCTCGCAGCCTTCCGCGATGCCGCGGATCACGGATTC
>DASTHJ010000216.1:0-6823 GCA_035718265.1 Steroidobacteraceae bacterium
CTGTTATTGGCGCGCAGGCCGGCGTCGATCGACTCGACGAACTGCTGCGCGGTGGCATCGCGCAGCATCACGAGGACGATGCGCTTCGGGCCGCGCGCCTCGATCGCCTCCTGCGCGGTCTGCGCGCGCGCCGGCAGGTAAAGGCCGGCAACGTACACCTTGAAGATGAAGCGGGTTCGCACCGCCGCGCCGTTCAGCTGCAGCTCCTCGCCGTCGACCCGCACGCGCGGCTCGAGCGCCACCCCCTCCAGCTCCGCCGCGCCGAGCGGCGCGGCGAAGAAAACGAGCACGAGCAGGCTAGAAGCCGTATTCAACGCCGCCCGCACGGAGGGTGGCGCGCGCCCGGCGCGCCGAGTGGCACTGCATGTTCACCGCCACCGGGTTCATCGTGATGTGCGTGGCGGCGGTCTCCACGTGCACCGCGAACGCGGTCGAGTCGCCGCCCAGCCCCTGCGGCCCGACGCCGAGCAGGTTGACCGCCTCGGTGAGCGCCGCTTCCAGCTTCGCCCCTTCGGCGTCCTCGCAGCGGCTGCCGAGCGGCCGCGTGGCCGCGACCTTGGCGAGGTGCACGCAGAGGTCCGCGGTGCCGCCCACGCCCACGCCGACGATGGTCGGCGGGCAGGTCTTGCCGCCCGCCTCGAGCACGCAGTCGACGACGAAAGTCTTGATCGCGTCGACGCCTTCGGCGGGCACCGCCATGCGCAGCCACGAGTTGTTCTCCGACCCGGAGCCTTTCGGAATCATCTCGACCGACAGGACATCGGGATCGGGAACGAAATCGAGGTTGATGACCGGGATGCCGCGCCCGGTGGAGGTCTGCTCGTTCTTGCGCGTGGTCGGATGCACCACGGAGGAGCGGAACGGATACTCGCGCGTGGCGCGCGCGCAGCCGCGCCGGATCGCTTCCTTGAGGCCCACCCCGTCGACCTCGACGTTGCGCCCGATCCACACGTTGTAGACCGGGATGCCGGTGTCCTGGCACAGCAGGTTGTCGGTCTGCTCGGCCACCGAGATGTTGCGCATCATGGTGCCGAGCATGCGCTTCGCGCCGGCGTCGGTTTCCGCGGCCGCAAGGCGGTCGAAGCCGCGCTTGATGTCGGGCGGCAGCTCCTTCAGCGCGCGGATGTACAGCTCCTTTGCCGCCTCTTCGACCTGTTGTAGATCGACTTTCACTTCACCTGGATGTGGCGCTCCTTGACCACCTTGGCCCAGAGCGCGGTCTCCTCCTTGAGGTCTTTCGCCATCTGCTCGGGCGAGTTGCCGACCGGGGCGAGGCCTTGCGCGTAGAGGCGCGCCTTCATGCGCGTGTCCTCGAGCGCCTTCTTGGTGTCGCGGTACACCTTCTGGATGATCTCGTTCGGCGTGCCGGTCGGCGCCACGATGCCGAACCAGCCGGCGTTCTCGAAGCCCGGCACGGTCTTGGCGATCGGCGGCACGCCCGGCAGCTGCGGCGCCTCGGTCTTGCTCGTCACGCCGAGCGCGCGCAGCCGGCCGCTGTTGACGTGGCCGATCGCGGCGGCCACGTTGCCGACGAAGAAGTCGACCTCGCCCGCCACCAGCGCGGCGTGGCCGGGGCCTTCGCCCTTGTAAGGCACCGCCTGGGCCTGGATCTTCGCCTGGTAGAGGAAGTTCTCGGCCGCGAGATGGGTCTGCGAGCCGATGCCGGCGTGGCCGAAGTTGAGCTTGTTCGGGTTGGCGCGCGCGAAATCGATCAGCTCCTTCACGGTCTTGAACGGCGACTTGGCCGGCACCGTGAGCACCTGGGGCCCCGACACGACGTTGGTCACCGGCACGAAGTCCTTCTCCGGGTCGTAGTTCATCTTCGCGTAGATGTGCTGGTTGGCGGTCATCACCGAGCCCGACGGGAAGAACAGCGTGTAGCCGTCGGGGGCCGCGCGCGCCGCCTCGGCGGCGCCCACACCGCCGCCCGCGCCGCCGCGGTTCTCGATCACTACCTGCTGGCCCCAGATCTGGCTCAGCTGCTCGCCGAGCAGGCGCGCCGAGATGTCGGTCGCCCCGCCGGGCGGGAACGGCACGATGAAGCGGACCGGCTTCTGCGGCCAGGATTGCGCCCACAGGTTTCCGCTCACCAGAACGGCGAATGCCAATGCCAGAAGTTTTTTCATGATTATCCTCCTCGTCCGATTCTACAGCGCCAGCGCGAGCGCCAGCCCCACGCCGAGCGCCAGCGCGGCCGCCGCCGCGGCGAGGCTCTTCTGCCAGTCGCGCCAGGGAAGGAACTCGAGCGCGAGCACGCGCAGCCCGCCGCCCAGGTGCGCGGCCAGCGCCACCACGATGCACCATTCGCCGGCCTTCACGAGCGGCTGCTGCGTCCAGGACACGAAATCCTCCTGATGCAGCGCGCGGCCGAGGGTCCAGAAGTGCAGCGGCAGGAAGAGCGCAAGCGCGATGCCGGACAAGCGGTGCACCATGAACACCCAGTAGGAGGCGTGCTGCCTCATGCGAAAACTCCGAGCACGGCTCGCATCCCGGCCCAGGCGAGGAACGCGGCGAAGACGAGCAGCACGAAGTCGCGCGAGCGCCCGCGCCAGCGCAGCCACTCCGCGAGCACGCTGCGCAGGCCGATCGGCGCATGCACCGTCACCGCGAGCACGAACACCGAATAGAACGCGAACCAGGCCCTGCTGCCGCGTGTGCGCTCCAGAATCTCCGCGGCGCTCAGCCCGCCGCGCACCGCGTAAATGATGGTGACGAGATGGACCGCGACGCAAAGCGCGAGCAGCGCGGCGCTCGCGCGCTGCGCGAGCCAGAGGATGGTCTGCGACTTATAGGTCACCGCGCAACGCCGCCTTGGCCACTTCGCGCTTCAAGCCGGCGATGGAGCGCGTCGGCGACAGGTGCTTGGGGCAGCGCTCGGTGCAGCTCACGTGGCTGTGGCAGGCGTGGCAGCCGGCATCGCCCGACACCGCGCGCAGGCGCTGCATGTTTTCCTTTTCCCGCACATCATTGAACAGCGTCCAGGCGCGGTTGAGCGCGGCCGGGCCGAGGTAGTCGGGGTTCCACTTCACCACGTCGCAGGCGGCGTAGCACACGCCGCAGCCGATGCACTCGATGCCCGCGTCCGTCTCGCGGCGCGGCGGCGAATCGGGGCGCACCGGCTCGAACTCGTCCTCGCGCGACAGGCCGCCGCGGAACTGGCCCTGCGCACGCGCCCACTTGTCGAAGAACTCGCGCATGTCGACGACGAGATCCCTGATCACCGGAAGGTTGCGCAGCGGCGCGAGCGTGATCCGGTCGTTTTCCAAAACCCGGTCGACATGCGTCCGGCATGTCCAGCGCGGCACGTCGTTCACCATCATCGCGCACGAGCCGCACATGCCGACCCGGCAGGCGTAGCGGTAGGCGAGCGTCGGGTCGAGGCGGCGCTGGATGTAGGTGACGACATCCAGCACCGTCTGGCTCGGCTCGCGCGGGACTTCGAACTCCTGGAAAGCTTCGGCTCTTTTGACGAGAACCTTCAAGCCGACTCGTACAGCCGCGTCAGCACGAACTCGCGGTGGCCGAGCGCCTCGGCCGAGGTCAGGCGCCCGTTGGCGGTGCGGAACATGCACTCGAGCAGCTTGTCGCCCGCCTGGTCGGGGGTCAGCTCTTTCCTGAGCAGGCCGGTGACATCGACGTCGATGTGCTCGGACATGGTGCGCACGGTGCGCGGGTTCGCGCACAGCTTGATCACCGGCAGGATCGGGTTGCCGATCACGTTGCCCTGGCCGGTGGGGAAGAAGTGCACCACGTAGCCGGCGGCGGCGCACAGCGTGACCATCTCGGCCGCGGCGGAGGACGAGTCCATGAACCACAGGCCCGGGCCGGTGGGCGTCTCGGCCTTGTCGAGCACGCCGTCCACCATGCACTTGCGGCCGATTTTCTGGATGTTGCCGAGCGCCTTCTCCTCGATGGTGGTGAGGCCGCCCTCGATGTTGCCCTTGGTCGGCTGCGAGTCCATCAGGTCGCTCGTCTTGTGCTGGCCGACCACCTTGGCGTAGCGGTCGAACATGAACTGGAATTTCTTGCGCACCTCGTCGTTGCGGCAGCGCGCCGCGACCAGGTGCTCGCCGCCGGTGAGCTCGGTGGTCTCGCCGAAGACCAGCGTCACGCCGTGCGGGTAGAGCTTGTCGAACGCGTTGCCGACCGTCGGGTTGGAGCCGCAGCCGGACGTGGTGTCGGACTCGCCGCACTTGGTCGACACCCACAGGTCCTTGAGCGGGCGCTCCTCGCGGCGCAGCTCGCTCGCCCACTGCACGAACTCCTTCGCCTTCTTCGAGGCGCGCATGATCGTGTCGTGGTCGCCGTGCTGCTCGATGCCGAAATAGGCCACCGGCTTGCCGGTCGCGGCGATCGCGTCGGCCACCTTCTTCGCCCACTGGTCCTCGATGCAGATCACCACCACCGCGGCGACGTTCGGGTTCGACCCGGTGCCGATCAGGGTGCGGAAGTGCAGCTCGAGGTCGGCGCCGAACTGCAGCCGCCCGTACGGGTGCGGCAGCGCGAGCGTGCCCTTGACGTTGTTCTCCACCGCCTGCGCGGCGGTGCTGGAAAGGTCGTCGACCGGCAGGATGATGACGTGGTTGCGCACGCCGATACGGCCGTTTTCCCGCTTGTAACCCCAGAAAGTGCTCTTGGCTAGATTCATTACCAGCGCTTCGTCTTGACGTTATGGATGTGCAGGTGCTCGCCCTTCTTGATGGGCGCGACCACCTTGCCGATGTCCACGCCGTACTTGATCACCGTGTCGCCGGGCTTGTAGTCGCGCAGCGCGACCTTGTGACCGATCGGGATGTCGCTTTTCGCCGTGACCTCGATGTCCTTGTCGTCCTCCATGATCCAGCCGGTGAGCGGCTGGCCGGACTTGACGCCTTCCACGACGACTACGCCAACACCATCGCCTTCTTCATGCACGACAAAATGGATCATAGGGACGGTATTCTATTCGCATGTACGATCGCCGCCGCTTCCTGCAAGCGCTTTCGGCGCTCGGACTCGGCGCGAGTTTCGCGGCGCGCGCGCAGCTCAATGCGAAACCGGCGTTTCCGAAAAACCCTTTCAGCCTCGGCGTCGCTTCGGGCTACCCGCGCCCGACCAGCGTCGCGCTGTGGACGCGCCTTGCGCCGGTGCCCGACGCGCCGGGCGGCGGCATGGCGCCCGAAGTAGTGCCGGTGCGCTGGGAAGTCGCGCGCGACGAGGGCATGAGCGACGTCGCGGCCGCCGGCACGGCGTACGCGACGCCCGAATTCGCCCACTCGGTGCACGTCGAGCCGGTTGGCCTGCAGCCCAACCGCCCGTACTGGTACCGGTTCAGCGCCGGCGACGCGCAGAGCCCGGTCGGGCGCACGCGCACCGCGCCCGGCCTTGGCTCGAGGCCCGCGCGCCTGCGCTTCGCGTTCGCTTCGTGCCAGCAATACGAGCAGGGCTATTACGGCGCGTACCGGCACTTGGTCGCCGACCAGCCCGACGTGGTGCTGCACCTCGGCGATTACATCTACGAAGCCTCGTGGGGCCGCGAGCACGTGCGCAAGCACGACGCGCCGAGCCCGGTGACGCTGGACGACTATCGCGCGCGCCACGCGCTGTACAAAGGTGATCCGGACCTGCAGGCCGCGCACGCCGCGTGCCCGTGGCTGCTCACCTGGGACGACCACGAGGTCGAGAACGACTACGCCGCCGACCGCTCCGGCGAGCTCGTCCCGACCGAGTGGTTCCTCGCGCGGCGCGCCGCCGCGTACAAGGCCTGGTACGAGCACATGCCGGCGCCGCGCTGGATGGTGCCGGCCGGGCCGCACATGCGCATCTATACGCGCGTGGTGTACGGCAACCTGGTGGCCTTCTACATGATCGACGACCGCCAGTTCCGCACGCCGCAGGCCTGCCCGCGCCCCGGGCGCGCCGGCGGCCGCTTCGTCGACCCCGCCGAGTGCGCCGGGCTCGACGATCCGCAGCGCACCATGCTCGGCGCGACGCAGGAGAACTGGCTCGAGGGCGGGCTCGGCGCTTCGCGCTCGCGCTGGAACGTGCTCGCGCAACAGACGCTCATGGCGCAATTCAACCGCGCCGAAAACGGCGGCAAGTCGATCTACACCGACGGCTGGGACGGCTATCCGGCGGCGCGCCGGCGGCTGATCGAGAGCCTCGCGAAAGTGCCCAACCCGGTGGTGATCGGCGGCGATGTGCACGCGTTCCACGTCAGCGAGCTGAAGCGCGATTTCGACGACCCGGCCTCGCCGGTGCTGGCGAGCGAGTTCGTCGGCACCTCGATCAGCTCGCAGCACGGCGGGCAGGACTGGCTCGACAAGCGCCGCGCCGCCAACCCGCACCTGCTGTTCGCCGACGGGCGCTTTCGCGGCTATGTGCGCGCCGAGCTCACGCCCAAGCGCATGACGGTCGACCTGCGCGCGATGGAAAGCGTGCGCACGCGCGACGCGGCGTGCAACACGCTGGCTTCTTTCGTAGTCGAGGACGGCCGGCCCGGCCCGCTCAAGGCCGACTAGCTATTTGCAGCGCAGGTTGCCGGCCGACCAGTCGATCGGCTTGGTGCAGTCCTGCTCGCTCACCTTGCGGTTGGGCGCCATCTCGGGCGGGCGTCGCGTATCGAGGTTCCATGCATCGAAGCCGTTGGTCGTGGCTTCGTACACCGACCCGGCGATGATGCCCAGGCCGAACAAGGTGGCTAAACCGCTGCTGCCATGGGCATGCACCTGCACAGGCGCGCCGGGATTCGACTCGCCGGCGCTCACCCGCCAGGCGGTGTTCGAGCAGCCGGCGAGCAGCAGCGCAAGGCACAGGACGAGCGCTTTCACGCCGCGATCTTACG
>DASTHJ010000217.1:0-15766 GCA_035718265.1 Steroidobacteraceae bacterium
GCATCGCGCCAAGCCGGCGACGCCGTTCGGCGGCAAGTTCCGCATCGTGGACTTCGTGCTCTCGAACTGCGTGAACTCCGGCATCCGCCAGATCACCGTGCTCACGCAGTACAAGGCGCAGTCGCTGATCCAGCACATCCATCGCGGCTGGGGCTACATGCGCGGCGAGTTCGGCGAATTCGTCGAGGTCATCCCGGCGCAGCAGAAGACCGGCAGCCACTGGTATCGCGGCACGGCCGATGCGGTGTACCAGAACATCGACGTGCTGCATGCGCACCGTCCCAAGCACGTGCTGGTGCTCGCCGGCGATCACATCTACAAGATGGACTACGGTCCGATGATCGCCTACCACGTGGAGAAGGGCGCGGACATCACGGTTGGCGTGGTGGAAGTGCCCATCGAGGAGGCGAAGGACTTCGGCGTGCTGACGGTCACCGAGTGGAATCGCGTGACGCGCTTCATCGAGAAGTCACCGACGCCGGATCACATGCCCGGGCGTCCCGACGTGGCGCTGGCCTCGATGGGCATCTATGTCTTCAATCCCGAGCTGCTCGAACGGCTGCTGATCGAGGACACCGCGAAGGAGAATTCCAAGCATGACTTCGGCAAGAATGTCGTGCCCGACGCCATCGAGAAACTGCAGGTCTTTGCCTATCCTTTTCGGGACGTCAAGACGCGTGCACAGTCGTATTGGCGCGATGTTGGAACAATCGATGCGTTCTACGAGGCCAATCTCGAGCTGGTCTGGGTCAATCCCGAGCTCAACATCTACGACGAGGACTGGCCGATCTGGACCTACCAGGCGCAGGTGCCGCCGGCGAAATTCGTGCTCGACGAAGACGGGCGGCGCGGCATCGCCATCAATTCCCTGGTGTCCGGCGGCGTGATCATCTCCGGCGCCACGGTGCGTGAATCGCTGCTGTTCTCCGGCGTGCGCGTCGAGGAGCGCTCGCTGGTCGAGCGATCGGTGGTGCTGCCGAACGTGCGCATCGCCGCCGACTGCCAGATCCGCAACGCCATCGTCGACGAGAACTGCGAGCTGCCGGCCGGCACGCGCATCGGCTTCGACCGTGCCGAGGACGCGAAGAAGTTCTACGTGACCGACAAGGGCGTGGTGCTGGTCACGCCCGACATGCTGGGGCATGCGCATCCCTGACCTGGCGCGCGCCGTGCGGGTCGCGCCGGCGGTACTCGTGCTGGCGCTCGCCGGCTGCGCGTCGACCTTCGACCTGAAGTCCCCGCAGCTCACGGTGCTGTCGATGAAGGTGCAGAGCGCGGACATCTTCTCGCAGCGCCTGCAGATGCGCATGCTCGTGCAGAATCCGAACGACCGCGAGCTGCCCATCAAGGGCATCACCTACCGCATCGACGTCAACGACGCCGAGCTCGGCCAGGGACAGACCGATTCCTCCTTCGTGGTGCCGGCCATGGGCGAGGCGGAATTCGACCTGCAGTTCACGGCCAACCTGGCGACCGCGCTGGCGAAGCTGCTGTCGCGCCGCGGATCGTCCGAGTCGATCGACTACCGGCTGCGCGGCGAAGTGGCGCTATCGAGCGGCTTTCTTCGGCGCATTCCCTTCGACGAGCGCGGCAGCGTCAAGCTGAAGTAGCTCGGCGAACAGCTTCAGGTACTCGTTGGCCTGCGTCTCCCAGGAGAAATCCTGGCGCATGGCGTTCTGCACCAGCCGGTCCCACAGCGGGGCGTCGGCATACCACCGCAGTGCCGTATCGATCGCCCAGTTCATGGCCGGGACGTCGAAATCGTTGAACACGATGCCGGTGCCGCTGCCCGTGGCCGGGTCGAAATGCACCACCGAATCCGCGAGGCCGCCGGTGCGGCGCACGATCGGGATGGTGCCGTAGCGCAGGCTGTACATCTGGTTCAGCCCGCACGGCTCGTACAGCGAAGGCATGAGGAACACATCGCTGGCCGCCTCGATCCAGTGCGCCAGCGACTCGTCGTAGCCGCCGAAGAACATCGCGCGGCTGCGATTGCGCTCCGCCAGGCCGCTGAGGAAGCTCTCGTACCGGGCATCGCCGCTGCCCACCACGGCCAGGCGCACGTCGTGGTCGTGCAGCAGGCGCGGCAGGGCCTCGATCAGCAGGTCGAAGCCCTTCTGCGAGGTCAGCCGGCTGACGATGCCGAACAGCGGCACGCGCCCGTGGATCGGCCGCAGGTTCTGCCGCAGCAGGAAATTGCGCTTGAGCTCCGCCTTCCTGGCGATGTCCTGCGCCGAGAAATGCACCGGCAGGTAGCGGTCGCGCCGCGGGTCCCATTCCTCGTAGTCGACGCCGTTGAGGATGCCGCGCACCGCGTTGCCGCGCACGCTGAGCGCCGTTTCCAGTCCCATGCCATAGCGCGGCGTGGTGATCTCGCGCGCGTAGGTCGGGCTCACCGTGGTGACCGCGTCGGCGTGCAGGATGCCGTGCTTGAGCGCGTTGATGCGCCCCGCACGCAGGTCGTCCTGGTGCAGTAGATAGGCATCGGGCCCGAGGTCGAGGTCGTCGACGTCGGCCGCGGAGAACTCGCCCTGGTAGCCGATGTTGTGGATGGTCATCACCGATTTCGCATCGGCGAACACCGGGTCGTCGCGGTAGTTCGAGCGCAGCCACAGCGGCGCGAAAGCCGCGTGCCAGTCGTGCGAGTGCACGATCTGCGGCCGGAAATTCATGCGCCGGCAGCACTCGAGCGCCGCGCGCGTCAGCACCAGGAAGCGCCGGTGCTCGTCCGGGTCGGTGGTGTACAGCGTCGGGCGCGCGTACAGCGCGTCCGACTCCACCAGGTACACGGTGCTCGCCGAGCCGGGCAGGCGGGTCTTCCAGATGTCGACCCGGTACTCGTGGCGGCCGCAGCGGATCGCCAGTCCCTGCAGCGTCTCGACGCGGCTGGCGCCGAGCTTCTCGCGCCGCACCTGCGCATGGAACGGCATGAACAGCCGCACGTCGTGGCCGCGCGTCGCCAGCTGCCGGGACAACGCGTTGGCCACGTCGGCGAGCCCGCCGGTCTTGGCGAACGGCACGACCTCGGAGGCGATGGCGCAGATGTTCAGTTTCACGGGACGGCCATTCTAGCGATCCTGACCCGCTGGTAGCATTGCCCGCAGGTCTCGAGTCCCCATGCGACGTGTACTCACAATCCTGACGGCCATCGCGCTGTCGCTGGCGTCACTCGCGGTCGGCGTGTTCACCGCTGACCTGCCGTTCTGGCGCCGTGCCATGCAGCTGCCATTGCAACCGGACGAAATCTACCTACCGGTGGCGACCATCGGCGCGCAGCCGCGCGACGACCCGCCACGCGCGGCCGCCGCGATTCCCGCGGCGGACGTGATCGAGCTCGCCGCGACACGCGCGCGCGACGCGGGCTCGCGGGCGCTGCTGGTGATGCGCGGCGGGGAGCTGGTGCTGTCGCGGTATTTCGCCGCCGACGACGAGCACACGCTGCTGCCCGCCGGGCTGGTGGCGCGACCCGTGGTCGCCATGGCGATCGGCGTGGCACTCGGCGAAGGCGCGATCAGCTCGCTCGATGCGCCGATCGGCGCTTACCTGCCCGAATGGGACGACGAGCCGCGCGGCCGCATCACGCTGCGGCAGTTGCTCGAGGAGACCAGCGGCCTGGAAACCGGCGGCGACATCGAACGGCTGCTGCACCGCTCGCCCTGGCGGGACCTGGCCGACCTGCCGCGCTTCGCCACCTCGCGCGGCGTGCGCATGTTGTTAGGCAACGACTTCGCCGGCACGGCATTGGGCTTCAGGCTCAGGCACGAGCCGGGCGGTTTCTACAACGTGTCGCCGGCCAACGCGCAGCTCGCGGCGCTGATCCTCGAGCGCGCGACGCGCACGCCCTACGAGCAGTACGTCGACGAGCACTTGTGGCGCGCCGCCGGCGGCGGTCGCGCCGAGCTGGCCATGGACCGCCGCGCCGGCATGCCCGCCGCGCACTGCTGCTGGCGTGCCACGGCCCCGGACGTGCTGCGCGTGCTCAGCCTGCTCGCCAACGACGGCATGGCCGGCGACAGGCGCGTGCTGCCGAAGGGCTGGGTCGAGGAGATGGCCAGGGCGTCGAACGTGCACGCCGACAGCGGCCTGCAGGTGCTGCGCGCCAATGCCGGCGGCTGGTTCTCGCTGAGCGGCACGGCGGATGGCAGCGCCTTCTGGGTGGTGCCGTCGCGCGAGCTGGCCATCCTCAATCTCGTGGCGACGGAGGGCTCGACGCCGCCGGAGCTGCCGGCCCTGTTGATGCGCGTTTTCTGCCCCAACTGAGGCACAGCAAGTAACGGGTCGCCCGCGGACGTCGCCGCCCTGCAGAATGCGTCGCATGGACATGCCAGTCACCCACCACACCGACGGCTTCGTCGACAGCCGCGAATTCGCGCGCATGACGCGCGCCATCGAATTCATCGAGCGCGAGTACGAGCGCCAGCCGCGGCTCGCCGAGATCGCGCGGCACGTGGGCCTGTCCGGCTTCCATTTCAATCGCCTGTTCCGCCGCTGGACCGGCCTCACGCCGAAGCAGTATCTCGCCGAGGTCACCAGCCGGGCCGCAGCCGCGGCGCTGCGCCATGAGCCCTCGGTCATGGACGCCGCGCACTCTGTAGGACTGTCGGGCGGCGGCCGGCTGCACGATCTGACCGTGACGCTCGAGGCCATGACGCCGGGGGAGATCCGTGCCGGGGGCGAGGGCGTGCGCATCCGCTTCGGCGTGGCGGCGACACCATTCGGCTCGGCCTTCCTCGCGGAGACGCCACGAGGCCTGTGCCGGCTCGCGTTCGTCGAGCCCGGCGAAGAGCGCGCCGAGCTGGCACAGCTGCGCGAACAATTCGGCAAGGCAGACTACGTACGGGATGATTCGCGCGCGGCGGAACTGGCGCAAAACATCTGGGGACGCGCGAGCGCGAATATTCCGTTAGCCGTCGTGGGCACGAACTTCCAGATCCAGGTGTGGCGCGCGCTGCTCGAACTCGCGCCGCACGCGACGGTCACATACGGCGCGCTGGCGAGGAAGTTAGGACGACCGGAAGGTGCGCGCGCCGTGGGCAACGCGGTGGGTGCCAATCCGGTCGCCTGGCTGATTCCCTGCCATCGCGTGCTGCAGGCGGGCGGGAAACCGGGCGGGTATCGCTGGGGACCGGCCCGCAAGCAGATGATCCGCCGCTGGGAAGAAAGGCGCGCAAGGGTGTCATAACTTTTTGATTCCCCTCGTGTGTCCGACGTTTCGCGGTGCCATACTTGCCGCCCGCAGACGGAACGTCGCCACCCGATGACGCAACAGCGCAGCCTCGCAACTCCCATCAGCATCGCCGTGGCCGTGATCTGTGCCGCCTGGGCGCTGTATGCGACCCAGCACCGCAGCGCCCCCGGCGCGGCGTCCTCCGGGGCCGGCATGCGCAACAACGCACCCGCATACGTCGCGCTGGCGCCGGTGCGCAGCGAGCGCATCAGCCAGAAGCTCGAGGCGCTCGGCAATGCGCGCGCCAACGAGTCGGTCGACATCACCTCGAAGACCTCGAACATCGTCACCGAGGTGCGCTTCCGCGACGGCGAGAAAGTGAACCGCGGCCAGGTGCTCGTGCAGCTCGACGACGCGCAGGCGCGCGCCGACGTGGCGGCGGCCGAGGCGGCGCTCAACGAGAGCCAGGCGCAGTACAACCGCAGCCGTGAACTGCTGAACACGCAGGCGCTGTCCAAGTCGCAGTTCGACCAGCTCGAAGCCACGCTCAAATCCAACCGCGCGCGGCTGGCCGCCGCCAACGCGCGCCTCGAGGACACGGTGATCCGCGCGCCGTTCTCCGGGCACGTCGGGCTGCGACGCGTCAGCGTCGGCAGCCTGATCAGTCCGGGCACCGTGATCACCACGCTCGACGACACCAGCGTGATCAAGCTCGACTTCGCGGTGCCGGAGAATTTCCTGGCGACGCTGCGCCGCGGGCTCGCGGTGCGCGCCAGCGCGCCGGCCTTCCCGGGCCGCAACTTCAGCGGCACCGTCTCGAGCATCGACTCGCGCGTCGACGTGAACACGCGCTCGGTGACGGTGCGTGCGCTGCTGTCCAACGAGGACGGCGCGCTCAAGCCCGGCATGTTCCTGAACGTCTCGCTGGCCAACGACGATCGCGATGCGCTGGTGATTCCCGAGGAGGCGCTGACGCCCGAGGCGGAACGCCAGTACGTGTACGTCGTCGAGGGCAACAAGGCGCAGCGCCGCGAGGTGCAGATCGGCTCGCGGCGCCCGGGCTTCGTGGAGATCGTCGCCGGCGTGCAGGCCGGCGAGCGGGTCGTGATCGAAGGCACGCAGAAGGTGCGTGACGGCGGCCTGGTGCGCGTGGTCGACACGCTGGAGACGGTTGCCGACGAGGCGCACGAGGCGAGCGCCTCGTCCGGCTCGAGCGTCCGCCAATGATCATCTCCGAGATGTCGGTGCGGCGTCCGGTGCTGGCCACCGTGATGTCGCTGCTGCTGTTCATCCTCGGACTGGCGGCGGTGTTCGGCCTGTCGCTGCGCGAATATCCGGACATCGAGCGCCCCGTCGTCAACATCGAGACGCGCTACCGCGGCGCGTCCGCCGACGTGGTCGAGACCCGCATCACGCAGATCATCGAGAACGAGATCGCCGGCATCGAGGGCGTCGAGCGGCTGAATTCCTCGAGCCGCGACGAGCGCTCGCAGATCAACGTCGAGTTCACGCTGGACCGCGACCTCGACGCGGCCGCCAACGACGTGCGCGAACGCCTGTCGCGCGTCGTGCAGCGCCTGCCGCTCGAGGCCGATCCCTCGCGCATCACCAAGGTGGACAGCGGCACGGATCCCATCATGTGGATCAACGTGTCGAGCACGCAGCGGAACATCCTCGAGCTCACCGATTACCTGAACCGCTACCTGGTCGACCAGTTCTCGACGCTGGACGGCGTGGCCTCGGTGCGCGTCAACGGCGCGCGGCGCTATGCCATGCGCGTATGGCTGGTGCGCGAAAACCTGGCCGCGCGGCAGCTCACGGTGGCGGACGTCGAGAATGCGCTGCTGCGCGAGAACGTCGAGCTGCCCGCCGGGCGGCTCGAGTCCGCGCAGCGCGAGTTCACGCTGCGCACCGACACCAACCTGCGCACCGAGGAGGACTTCCGCAACCTCGTGGTCGGCCGCGGCGCCGACGGCTACCTGGTGCGTCTCGGCGAAGTCGCGCAGGTGCGGCTCGCTTCCGAGGACGATCGCAGCATCTCGCGCACCAACGGCCAGTCCGGCACGTCGATGGCCATCATTCCGCAGTCCAAGGCCAATGTGCTCGCGACCTCGGCGGCCGTGAAGCAGCGCCTCCTGGAGGTGCAGAAGACGCTGCCAAAGGACCTCAAGGCCGAGATCAACATCGACAACGGCGTGTTCATCTCGGCTTCGCTCAAGAACGTGGTCATGGCGCTGTCCGAAACGCTGGTGCTGGTGCTGATCGTCATCTTCCTGTTCCTCGGCACGGTGCGCGCCACGCTGATTCCGGCCGTGACCATCCCGGTGTCGATCATCGCGGCCGCGATCGTCATGCTGGCGCTGGACTTCTCGATCAACACGCTGACGCTGCTCGCGGCGGTGCTGGCCATCGGCCTGGTGGTCGACGACGCGATCGTGGTGCTCGAGAACATCGTGCGGCGCATCGAGGGCGGCGAGCCGGCGCTGCTCGCCGCCATCCGCGGCTCGCACGAAATCGGCTTCGCGGTGGTCGCGACCACGCTGGTGCTCATGGCGGTGTTCGTGCCCATCTCGTTCATGAGCGGCGACGTCGGACGGCTGTTCGGCGAGTTCGGCGTGACCGTGGCGGCGGCCGTGGGCTTTTCCGCCTTCGTCGCCCTGACCATGACGCCGATGATGACCGCCAAGCTGTTCGCCAACGGCATGCCCAAGTCGCGCGTGGCCGGCGGTGTCGACCGCCTGTTCCACAATCTCGACGAGCGCTATGCCGACGGCCTGCGGCGCGCGCTGACCGGTCGGCGCCCGCTGTGGCTGGTGGGTGGCGCGATGGCGTTGTTCGGCCTGCTGGTGCTGTTGCTGGTCGAGGGCATCCCGTTCCCGGGCCTGAAGCTCTCGAGCGAAGTGGCGCCGCAGGAAGATCGCGCCTTCGTACGCATCTTCGTCACCGCCCCCGAGGGCGCGAGCCTGGCGTACATGGACCGGCAGCTGCGCACCGTCGAGGACATCGCGATGGAGGAGGTGGCGCGCGGCAATGCCAAGCGTGTTTCCACGCGCTCCGGCGGATTCGGCCGCTCGGCCGACTTCAGCACCGGCTTCGTCATGCTGCCGCTGAATCTCTGGGATCAGCGCGACGAGTCCGCCGGCGAGATCGCCGAGCGCTTGCGGCAGCGGACCGAGCACATCGCCGGCGCGCGCGTGAACGTCAACCAGGCGGGCAGCGCGCTGACGCGCGGCAGCACGCGGCCGCTGGCCATCGCGCTGGGCGGCGGCGACTACGACGAGATCGTCAAGTGGCGCGACAAGGTCATGCAGCGCGTCGCGGCCGAAAATCCCAACATCCGCAACCTCGAGTCGGACTACCTCGAGCGCCAGCCGCGCGTCCTCGTGCAGATCGACCGCAACAAGGCGGCCGACCTCGGTGTATCGCTGCAGACCGTGGGTCGCACGCTGGAGACCATGCTGGGCTCGCGCATCGTCACGACCTTCGAGCGCGCCGGCGAGGAATACGACGTCATCCTGCAGGCGCAGGACGAGCAGCGTGCCTCGGTGAACGACCTGGACAACCTGTACGTGCGCTCCGACAAGGACGGCGCGCTGATTCCGCTCGCGGCGCTGGTGCGCATCGAGGAGCGCGCGGGCCCCACCGAGCTGCGGCGCACCGACCGCATGCGCGCCATCGAGCTGGCCGGTTCGCTGGCGCCGGGCTACGCGCTCGGCGATGCAGTCGAATACATGGAGAAGGTGATCCGCGAGGAAGCGCCGAACGCGCAGATCATCTACAACGGCGAGACCTACCAGCTGAAGAAGTCGGGCAACACCATGTGGATCACGTTCGGCTTCGCGCTGCTCGTGGTCTACCTGGTGCTCGCGGCGCAGTTCGAGAGCTTCATCCACCCGGTGGTGATCCTGGTCACCGTACCGCTGGCCATCACCGGCGCCTTGCTCGGACTGTTCCTGTTCAACTCCACGATCAACATCTTCAGCCAGATCGGCTGCATCATGCTGATCGGCATCGCCTGCAAGAACGGCATCCTGATCGTCGAATTCGCCAACCAGCTGCGCGACCGCGGGGTCGAGTTCGCCGAGGCGGTGATCCAGGCGTCGGCGACGCGCCTGCGGCCGGTGCTCATGACCAGCCTGTGCACGGCCTTCGGTGCCGTGCCCCTCATGCTGGCGCATGGCGCCGGCGCAGAGAGCCGCGAGTCCATCGGTGCCACGGTGTTCTTCGGCACGGTGGTCTCGCTGGGCATGACGCTCTACGTGGTGCCGGCCCTGTACCTGCTGATCGCCCGCAATACCCGCTCCCCGGAGTACATGTCGCGGCTCATCGACGGCCTGCTGGGGCACAAGACCCCGCGTGGCGCGCCCACAACGGCGCGCGAATCGGCGTCAGAGGCCAATTGAGCGCGCCGCGCATGTGCGGCGCCGCGTCGAAGACAAAAACGCCACAGCCCCGCTTTACATAAGCGGGGTTTCCGCCACGCGGACACGGCCGGGTTGTCAACTCCGGCCTTTGTAGCTAATTATCTGATCTTAAAGGGTTAATTCACGCCGAAGCGGGCCGCGGAGGTGCTCCGCTGGTAGACTTGTGGCCATCACCTTTCCGCTGATCACCCATGGCCCAGACCCCGTACAAGCAGCTCGAGCAGGAATGGAAACGCCTGCATGCCTTGCGTGGAGCCATGGCCATTTTGCGATGGGACGCGGCGGTGATGATGCCGCGCGGCAGCGCGGACGTCCGCGGCGAGCAGCTCGCCGCCCTCGAAACCGAATATCACGCACTGGTCACCGCGCCGAAGATCTCGCGGCTGCTGGATCGCGCCCAGGCCGGCATGGCCGGGCTGGCGGACTGGCAGGTCGCGAACCTGCGCGAAATGCGCCGCCAGCGCGACTTTGCGATCGCGACCCCCGTGGCGCTGATCTCCCGGCTCGCCAAGGCGGCGTCCAAGGCCGAGGTGAAATGGCTGCAGGCGCGCGAGTCCGGCAAGTTCGAGGAGTTCGCGCCGTTCCTCGAGGAAGTCGTGCACCTGGTGCGCGACAAGGCAGCGCTGCTGGCGCAATCGCGCAATCTCTCGCCCTATGACGCGCTGGTCGATGAATTCAGCCCGGGACTGACCTCGGAAGAGATCGATGCCATGTTCCGGGCACTGGGCCGGCGCCTGCCGACGCTGATCCGCGAAGTGCTCGCGCGCCAGGAGCAGCGCCCGCTGCTGCCGATCACTGGAAAGTTCACGCCCGCGAAACAGCGCGCCCTGGCCGTGGAAGTCATGAAGGCCGTGGGCTTCCCGTTCGATCGCGGCCGCCTCGATGAAAGCGAGCACCCGTTCACCGAAGGTGTACCGGGCGACGTGCGGGTCACGACGCGCTTCGTCACCACGGATCCGTTCCCCGGCCTGCTCGGCGCGCTGCACGAGACCGGCCACGCCATGTACGACGTCGGCCTGCCGGTGGAATTCGTCGATCAGCCGGTGGGCCGGGATCGCGGCATGGCACTGGAAGAAAGCCAGTCGCTGCTCATGGAAATGATCGTCTGCCGCAGCCGGCCGTTCGTCACCTACCTGCGGCCGCTGCTCGAGAAGCATTTCGGGGTCAGCGGGCCGGAATGGTCCGAGGAAAACCTGTATGCGCACCTGACGCGCGTGAAACGCGGCGCCATCCGCGTGGACGCCGACGAGCTCACCTACTCGCTGCACATCCAGCTGCGCTACGAGCTCGAGAAACAGCTGCTGTCCGGCGACCTCGCGGTGCGCAACCTGCGCGACGCATGGAATGCCAGCATGGACCAGCGCCTGGGGCTCAAGCCGCAGAACGACGTCGAAGGCGTCCTGCAGGACGTGCACTGGGCGGTGGGGTCTTTCGGGTATTTCCCGTCGTATGCGCTCGGCGCCGTGATGGCGGCGCAATTCTTCGAGGCGCTGCGCGAGGCCGTGCCCGACGTCGACCAGCAGATCGCGCGCGGTGAGTTCTCCGGCCTCATGGGCTGGCTGCGCAAGAACGTGCATTCCCAGGGCGCGAGCGTCAGCGCGCAGGAGTTGCTCAAGCTCTCCACGGGCAAGCCGCTCTCGGCAGCCGCCGCGCTGCGCTATCTGGATTCCAAGTACCTCGAACCCGAAAACGCCGTCGGCAGCGCCGCGGCGTGAGCTGGCGCCGGTGGCTGCTGCCGGGTTCGGCATTGCTGTTCGCCCTCGCGGCCATGCTGGTGCCGGCCATGCCGCAGCCGCTGTCGTACCACGCCTTCGCGGACTGCCGCACGATCTGGTCCATTCCGAACTTCTTCAACGTGCTCTCGAACCTGCCGTTCCTGCTGGGCGGCCTGGCGGGCCTGCGCGTGATCTGGAACGGCGGCGGAAACTTCCAGCACGGGCGTGAGCAACTGCCGTACCTCGTCTTCTTCCTCGGCGCCTTGCTGACCAGCTTCGGATCCGCGTACTACCACCTGGCGCCCGACAACGCGCGCCTCGTCTGGGACCGGTTGCCGATGACGCTGGGGTTCGCCGGGCTGGTCTCGGCCGCATTCGCCGAGCGCGCGGATCCGCGCGGCGGCCTACGCTGGCTCTGGCCGCTGCTCGCCGTGGGTGCGGGCACCGTCGTGTACTGGTACGCCACGGAACGTGCGGGCCGGGGCAACATCATTCCGTACGCCGCCTACCAGGCCTGGTCCATCGCGGCCATCGTGCTGCTGATCGTGCTGTTCCCGGCACGCCGCTATGACCATGGCCACCTGCTCGTCTGGGCGGCGGCCTGGTACGGGCTCGCCAAGGTCTTCGAGACCTGCGACCTGGCGGTGTTCCGCCTGACGGGCGGACTGGTGAGCGGCCACACCCTCAAGCACCTGCTCGCCGCGGCTGCCGTGTTCGCCATCGTGCGGCAGCTCAAAATGCGCCGGGCATTGCCTGCCACTACACTGGCAGCCCGCGCATGAACGCCAGCCCCGAAAACCTGCCGCCCGCAATCGCGGCCGCGCCCGAGTGGCCCTCGCAGACCGCCCGCAAGCTCGGGGCGCAATTGCGTGGCCTGGTCGGCAAGGCCATCGAGGACTACGCCATGATCCGCGCCGGGGACCGCGTGATGGTCTGTCTTTCCGGCGGCAAGGACTCGTACACGCTGCTCGACATCCTGCTGTCGTTGAAGCGCAGTGCGCCGGTCGACTTCGAGCTGATCGCCGTCAACCTGGACCAGAAGCAGCCGGATTTTCCGGCCGAGGTCCTGCCGAACTACCTGCGTACAGTGGGCGTGCCGTTCCACGTGATCGAGCAGGACACCTACAGCGTGGTCAAGCGCGTGATTCCCGAGGGCAAGACCATGTGCGGACTGTGCTCGCGGCTGCGGCGCGGCGCGCTGTATCGCCATGCCGCGGAGCACGGCATCACGAAGATCGCGTTGGGCCACCACCGCGACGACATCGTCGAGACGCTGTTCCTGAACCTGTTCTTCGGCGGCCGCCTCAAGGCCATGGCGCCCAAGCTCAGGTCAGAGGATGGCCGCCACACGGTGATCCGCCCGCTGGCCTACGTCAGCGAAGCCCAGATCGAACGCTATGCGCGCGCGCGCCAGTTCCCGATCATTCCCTGCCGGCTGTGCGGCTCGCAGGAGAACGCGCAGCGCCGCCAGGTCAAGCAGATGCTGGCTGCCTGGGAACGCGAGTATCCCGGGCGGACGGAGTCGATCTTCTCGGCATTGCGCCACGTGGAGCCGGCGCACCTGGCCGATACGCAGGTTTTCGATTTCAAGGGTCTGGATGACGAGCCATCCCAAGCCGCTCGCTGAGTCCTACTGGGTCATCCCGGGAAAACTGCTCGCCGGCAAGCACCCGGGTGGAAGGAACCTCAAGGAACTGGAGCGGCGCCTCGGGCCGCTGCTCGACGCGGGTTTCGACGGCTTCCTGGACCTGACCGAGGAAAGCGAGACCGCCTCCTACCAGGGCTATCTACCCGAGGACGCGGCCTACGTGCGCATGCCGATCGTCGATCACGGCGTACCGCGCGATGCCGCGCAGATGTCCGGGATCCTCGCGGCATTGAACGACCTGCTCGCCGAGGGCCGGCGCGTGTACCTGCACTGCCGTGCGGGTATCGGCCGCACGGGCACCGTGGTGGCATGCCACCTGATCGAAAGCGGCCTGAGCCCGGACGCGGCGCTCGATCGGCTGAACGAGCTCTGGCAGACCAGCGATCGGTCGGATACCTGGCCGGTCGTGCCCGAAACCGACGCGCAACGCCAGTTCGTCCGGGCCTACGTGCCCGCCGCCGATCCGACGCGGGCACCGGAGGTGATGGACGCCGCCCGCACGCTGCGCGAGCGATTCCAGGGCGCATTGATCGGCCTGGCGGTGGGTGATGCGTTGGCTGCCCACACCCAGTTCCGCAGGCCGGGCAGCTTTCCACCGGTCGGCGACCTGCTGGGCGGCGGGCCCTTCGACCTGCCGCGGGGCGCCTGGACCGACGACACGGCCATGGCGCTGCTGCTGGCCGAGAGCCTGCTGGAGCGCGGCGGCTTCGATGCCAAGGACCAGGTGGAGCGTTTCGTCCGCTGGCAGCGCGAAGGCCACGGCAGCGCCACCGGCCAATGCGTGGGCATCTCGGCCAGCGTGGCGCGGGCCCTCGCCACGGCGCTGTATCGACGGCAGCCGTTCGCCGGCTCCCACGACCCGGGGCAGCTCGACAAGGACCCGTTGTCACGCGTCGCGCCCGTGGTGCTGTTCTTTTTTTCCGATCGGGGTGCTGCCATCGCGCGTGCAGTCGAGGCGGCCCGCATCACGGCCCAGGCGCCGATCGTGCTCGATTGCGTGCGCCTGCTGGCCACCATGCTGCGGCAGGCGCTCACCGGCCGCGACCGGACGCAGGTGCTGCATCCGCCCAGGGAAATGTGGGTGACCGCCAATACCCGACCCGAGGTCCTGGCGGTCTACGAAGGTTCCTACCAGCGCCGCATGCCCCCGGAAATCACGGGCGGCGGCAACGTGCTGCAGGCGCTGGAGGCGGCGATGTGGGCCTTCTACCGGGGCGAGAGTTTCCGCGAGGGCGCCCTGCTGGCGGCGAATCTCGGCCACGACTCGGACGTGGTCTGCGCCACCTACGGGCAGATCGCCGGCGCCTACCACGGCGTGAGCGCGATTCCGGGAATCTGGCGTAACAGCCTGATGAGGCTGGAGGCCATCGTCGAGACGGCCGACCGGCTTCTCACCCACGCGCTCGTGACCCTCGGAGACTGATTCCGCGCGGCGCGCGGGTCGCTTAAATTACGCGCATGTCGTCCACGCGCATCTCCCGTGTCCGGCGGGCTTCCCGCTCGTGGACCCGCATGTCCGACGAGCAGCTGCTCGGGATGCGCTTCTGCGACCTGGATCTGCGCATCGGGCGCACGCCGCTCGCGCGCCGCGTGCGCCGCTTGTATCGCGAGCTCGGCAAGCGCGGCATCCGCTTCCGGCCGCACGTGTGGCTGTCGGAAGAATGGTTCTCGCCCGACGGCGTGCCCGGTATCGCGGCGCCGTTCTACCTCGCGCACCCGCGACTCGAGCGGCTGGAGCGCCGCATGATGCGCCAGGTCGAAGGGGGCAGCGCCGAGAGCGCGATGCGCATCCTCAGGCACGAGGCGGGTCATGCCATCGACACCGCCTACCGCCTGCGACGCCGCAGGCGCTGGCGCGAGGTGTTCGGCCCCGCCACGCAGCCGTATCCGGACAGCTACACCGCACGTCCCGGCAGCCGTCGCTACGTACAGCACCTGGGCGACTGGTATGCGCAGGCGCATCCCTGCGAGGACTTCGCCGAGACCTTCGCCGTGTGGCTCAAGCCGAATTCCTCGTGGCGGCGCGAATACGCGCGCTGGCCGGCGTTCAAGAAGATCGAGTTCGTCGATGCGCTGCTCGCGCAGGTGCGCGCGCGGCCCGCGCCGGTACGCAACCGCCAGGTGGTCGAGCCGCTGCGCGAGAACACGCGCACGCTCGCCGAGCACTACCGGCGCAAGCTCGCGCGCCATGCGCGCTATCGCCGCACGGTCACCGATCACATGCTCGAGCGCGTGTTCAGCAACGTGCGCCCGTCGCCGCGCGCGCAGCGCGCCAGCACCTTCCTGCGCGCGCACACGGCGGCGCTCGTGGCGTTCGCGCTGCGCGTGCGCGTGGCCGAGCGCTACAGCATCGAGCAGATCCTGCGCCTGATCATCGACCGGGCGGAGAGCCTCGGGCTGTGGATGCGCGGCAATCGGCGGCTGGCGCTGCGCCAGTCGCGCCGCATGCTGGTGCACGTCACGCGCCTGTACGCGCGGGGTGAAAGTCCGCGACTCGCCCTATGAAGCGACTGCGCACGCTGGTCGTGATGCATTCCACGCTGGTCCCCCCCGACAGTCTCGAAGGTCACAGTGACAAGGACATCGAAGAGTGGCGCACCGAGTACGACGTCGTCTCGACGCTGAAGAAATCCGGTCATGAAGTGCGCTGCCTCGGCATCTCGGACAGCGTCGAGGAACTGCGCAGCGTCATCACCGAGTGGAAGCCGGAGATCGTCTTCAACCTGCTCGAGGAATTCGACGGCATCGTCACCTACGACCAGCACGTGGTCGCCTTCCTCGAGCTGCTGCGCCAGCCGTACACCGGCTGCAA
>DASTHJ010000218.1:0-4630 GCA_035718265.1 Steroidobacteraceae bacterium
AAGGTCGCGGTGCTCTAACTACTACGACGAGGGAGACTTCATGACGACGCAGAATCGAGGATCGCTCATCGCATTCATCTCGGTGACGACGCTGTTCTTCGCCTGGGGGTTCATCACCAATCTCATCGATCCGCTGATCCCGGCGGTCAAGGAGATCTTCAGCCTCAGCTACACCGAGGCTTTCCTCACGCAGTTCGCGTTCTTCATCGCCTACGGCGTGTTCTCGCTGCCGGGCGGCGCGCTGGTGGCGCGCGCCGGCTATGCGCGCGCCATCCTGATCTCGCTCGCGGCGATGGTGGTGGCCTGCCTGATCTTCCCGCTGGCCACGCACCTGCGCATGTACGAGCTGGTGCTGGTGGCGCTGTTCATCCTCGGCGGCGGCATCACGGTGCTGCAGGTGGCGGCGAACCCGCTGTCCGCGGCGCTCGGCGACCCGAAGACCTCGCATTCGCGCCTGGTGCTGTCGCAGGCGTTCAATTCGCTCGGCACGGTGCTCGGCCCGTACCTCGGCGCCGCGGTCATGCTGAGCGGCGGCATGTTCGCGGTCGCGGCCGCGGGCGGCGACGTCGAGGTGGCGCGCGCCGCCTCGCTCAAGAAGATCGACACCTCGTTCGTGATGGTGGCCGGCATGATCGTGCTGCTGGCGCTGTTCATGTGGTCGCAGAGCCGGCGCATCACCGCCTCGGCGCCGCCGGTGACCGCGGAGAAGGGCTCGGTGTTCGACGCGCTCAAGGCCAGGTGGGCGCTGTTCGGCGGCATCTCGATCTTCGTGTACGTGGGCGCCGAGGTGGCGATCGCCAGCCTGATGATCAATTTCCTCACGCAGCCCGACGTGCTGCTGCCGCACCTGAAGAATCCCGAAGGTACGACGGTGCTCGGCATCTTCCACTTCGTCGGCGAGCCGGCCGAACGCGCCGGCAAGATGCTCGGCTGGCTGTACTGGTTCGGCGCCATGGTCGGCCGGTTCGCGGGCAGCGCGCTGCTGGCGCGCATCAGGGCGCCGAAGCTGCTGGCACTGTTCGCGTTCGTGGCCGCGATGCTGTCGTTGACGGTCAGCCAGACGCACGGCGAGCTCGCGGCGTACGCGGCGCTGTCGGTGGGCCTGTTCAACTCGATCATGTTCCCGTGCATCTTCACGATCACGCTGGAGCGCTCCACGGCCACGGTGGCCGGCACCTCGGGGCTGCTGTGCATGGCCATCGTCGGCGGGGCGTTCATTCCGCAGGTGGTGGCACGCATCGCTGACGCCGGGCACCTGCATGCCGCATACTTCGTGCCCATGTTGTGCTACCTGTTGATCGTGTTGTTCGCGCTCGGCGCGTTGAAGGCACCCATCGTGAGCCATGGGACCGCCCCCGGCGCCGCGCCGCACTGAGCAGGAGGGTCATGGACGACAGCAAGGCACGCATCGCCGCACATCACGCCCGGCTCTGCGGCTGGCTGTGTGATGCCGCCTACCCACTGTGGGCGACGCGCGGCGTGGATGCGGCCGGCGGCTTTCACGAGCGGCTCGCGCAGAACGGCGAGCCGCTCGTGGAACCGCGTCGCTCGCGCGTCAACCCGCGACAGGCGTACTGCTTCGCCGTGGCGCCGGCGCTGGGCTGGCGCGGGGATGCGAAGCGGCTGGTCGATCACGCGCTCGACTACTGGGTCGCGCGCTACCGCCGTCCCGACGGCCTGTACCGCACGCTGGTGAATGCCGACGGATCGCCGCGCGACGAGCGCGCGCTGCTCTACGACCAGGCATTCGGCCTGCTCGCCTTCAACGTCTCGGCCAATGGCGAGGCGCGCGCGCTGCGCGAGCGGCAGGCGCTCGAACTGCACGGCCTGGTGATGCGGCACATGAAGCGGCCGAACCATCCGGGCTTCGAGTCCGGCGTGCCGCCCGGCCTGCCGCTGCTGTCGAATCCGCACATGCACCTGTTCGAAGCCGCGCTCGCCGGGTGCGAGGTATGCTCGGAGAGCTCGCTGTGGAAGACGCTGGCGGACGAGATCGCCGCGCTGGCGCTCGAGCGGTTCATCGATGGGCCGAGCGGAGCGCTGCGCGAGTTCTTCGATGCGGAATGGAAGCCGGCGTCCGGCATCGAGGGACGCATCGTCGAGCCCGGTCACCAGTTCGAATGGGCCTGGCTGCTGCTGCGCTGGGGTGGCGCGAGCCATGCGCACGCCCGCACCGCGGCGCTCAAGCTCATCGACATCGGCGAAGCGCACGGCGTACGCGACGGCCTGGCGATGAACAGCCTGCTCGACGACTGGACGCCGCGCGATGCCGGCGCGCGCCTCTGGCCGCAGACCGAGCGCCTGAAGGCGGCTTCGATCGCGGCGCGGCTGACCGGCGAGGCGAAGTACTTCACGATGGCGGTGGCCGCCGCCGACGGCCTGATGCGCTACCTGGACACGCCGCTGCCCGGCCTGTGGCGCGATCGCATCGACGCGGACGGGCGCGTGGTGGACGAGCCGGCACCCGCCAGCAGTTTCTACCACCTGGTGGCCGCGGTCGGCGAACTGAGCGCGCTGGCCCGGCTCTGACCTGGCGCACAAAACTAACTACAGGGTGTGACGCGCGTCATGACTCGCCCGCGCGCCGGTTGACGCGGCTTCGGCCGCGGGTAGTTTGATGCCCGCGCCGGCGCGCTGCCGGTCGTTGCACAGGGAGCTTACCCATGACCAGGCTGGCCCCGGGCGCGCTGCTGCTCGCCCTGTTCTCCATGGCGGCCCACGCCGCGGATCCCGCCGCCGACCCCGGCGCCGACCTGGATCTCGGCCCGCGTGGCGGATTCCTCGCGCAACTGGATGCGGATTTCGGCGGCGACGACCTGGCGACGGTGTACTTCGAAGACGACAGCAGCCAGGACGTCAAGGCGGGGCAGGGCCTGACGCTGTCGGTGGGCGGATACTTCCGTCCGATCGCCGACTCGAGCTTCGAGATCGATGCCAGCCTCGGCTACAAGTACGTCACCACGCAGGCGGACAATGCCGACATCAACGTGTCACGCACGGTATTGCAACTGGGTGCCTACTATCGCTGGCCGAACGGCTTGCACCTGGGCGGCGGGCTGGTCGAGCACCTGGGCCCGGAGCTCAACGGCGATGGCTTCTTCCAGGACGTGCAGTTCGACGACGCCACTGGCTTCAACCTGGAAATCGGCTGGCGCTGGATCAGCCTGCACTACACCGGCATCAAGTACACCAACGACGTGCTCGACTTCTTCGGCGAGGAAGTCGACGCGAGCAACGTCGGGCTGCGCTTCACCTGGCGCTTCGGGCAGGCCTGGACGAACTAGCCGTCAGCTCGGCCGCGGGCCGGTCGACTCGCGGCACACCATGCGGTACGGAATCTCCACGCTGCGGGGCGGACCTTCGTCGCCGAGCGAGCGGAACAGCATGTCCGCGGCCTGGTGCGCCATCTCGTAGGTCGGCTGGTGCACCGTGGTGAGCCGCGGCCAGATCACCTGTGCGACGTAGCTGTCGTCGAAGCCGGCCACCGACAGCCGGTTCGGGATCGTCAGCCCCATCTCGTGCGCCGCCATGATGGTGCCGGCGGCCATGTCGTCGTTGCTGGCGAACACGGCCGTGGGGCGCGTGGCGCGTGACAGCAGCCGGCGTGCCGCCGCGAGCCCGGAATCGAAGGTGAACTCACCGCGGTCGACGAGCTGCGGATCGACGTCGAGCCCGTGCGAGCGCAGTGCCAGCGTGTAGCCGAGGTAGCGCTGCTCGGTGACCGGATGTCCCGGCGGGCCGTTGATGAAGCCGATGCGTTCATGGCCCAGTGCGATCAGGTACTCGGTCATCTCGCGCGCCGCGGCCACGTCGTTCATGAACACGCAGGAGTAGGCATCGAGATCCACGGTGGGCGCGATGCGCACGAAGCGGATGCGGTGCTTGGAGAGCTCGGCCAGCACTTCCTGCGAGTCCGACAGCGGCGGCGCGAGCACCACGCCATCGAGGTGCGATTCGAGCACCAGGCCGGCGAGATCGCGCACGCTGGAGAGGTCGTTGCCCTCGCAGGGATGTACCAGCAGCCGGTAGCCGCGCGTGTGGCAGCGCTCGAGCGCGCCCTTCTGCAGGTCGACCACGTAGTTGGCGCTGGGGTTCTGGTAGATGAGGCCGATCAGGTTCGAGCTGCGACCGGCGAGGCTGCGGGCCGAGAGGCTGGGATGGTAGTTCAGCTCCTCGACCAGCTTGAGCACGCGCGCGCGCGTTTCGCTGCGCACGTTCGGTTCGCTGTTGAGCACTCGCGAGACGGTCTTGATCGAGACACCCGCGGCTTTCGAGACGTCGTGAATGGTGATGCGGGCCATGGCGGAGACAAATTGTCTTGTTGACAGACAGCGTTGTCAAACGATGTCCTGCGCTGCAAGATGCGCACCACGGCGATGTCAAATAATAGGTAGAATCCGCGCGCGAACGGGTTGACAGCGCTGTCCGCAACGGCGCAGCCTTTGCGGTCTTTTTCGGAGCGACATGGTGACGGGAACAACCGCGCCCAGCGGGGCGCAGCTGGCGGATGGCGAGAATTTCGATCGATCGCGCGTGCTCGGCCTGGTCGCCGACGTCGGTGGGACGCACATCCGCTTCGGGATCGCGGTGGGAGGCGAGCAGGGGTCCCCGGTCGATGTGCATTGCGTGC
>DASTHJ010000219.1:0-4183 GCA_035718265.1 Steroidobacteraceae bacterium
GTGTTCTATCTCATGGTCACCAAGCAGGCACCATGACGTTGCACGCGCTGCTCGTCGGATTGCTCGAGCTGATGTTCGTCGTCTGGCTGCTGTCGGCGTTCGGCGACTGGTTGTGCCATCGGCGCACGAGCATCGAGACTACGTCCGGTCCGCGCGAGTCGGCGCTGCACGTGCTGCTGCATCTGCTGATCGCCGGACCGATCGTGCTCGGACTCTTCCTGCGCATCGATGCGCTGGTGCTGGTGCTCATGGCCGCGGGAGTGATCGCGCACATGGCGGTGTCGTTGTGGGACACGAGCTTCGCGCAGCCGCGACGCTTCATCTCGCCACTGGAACAGCAGATCCACAGTCACCTGGAGATGCTGCCGGTGTTCGCGCTCGCGCTCGTCGCGGTGCTGCACTGGAACGAAGTCGGGCAGCCGGTGTGGCGCTTCGAGCGGCGCGCGAATGCACTGCCGACATCCTGGCTCGCGGGCGTGCCGATCGCGCTCGCGGGCGGATTGCTGCTGATCGTCGAAGAATGGTTCCGCGGCCGGCGCGCTGTCGCACATCGGCGAATTCCATCCTGATCTCCCCCTGTAGGATTCGACGTGCGATCATCGCTCATTGGTAGCGATACCGGGGGCCGGCGAAGCTCGACAAGATGCCCGCCCTAACTATCAAGGAGGAAGGTTTTTTCCCATGGCGTTGTGGTTGGTCCGGAAGAATCTCGTGGGAGAATTCGTGGGTGCCGCGTTGTGCATCGCAGATCCCGGTGGAATCGAGGACAACCCGAGCCAGACCATCCTCGACGCCATGGCCGCCTTGCAACTCGCCGACGGCGAGCGGCTGCAGCCCGGCAATCATCGCCTGTGGATCGACCAGCAGGGCCGCCTCGTGGGTTACTACGACGTGCTCGACTCTCCGGTGGATCCCGCGGCCGAGGCCGGCTGAGGCAGGCTAGTATCCCGCCCATGCTGCACGCATGGGCCGCCGACGCCGTGATGGCGTTGCACTTCCTGTTCATCGCCTTCGCGCTGCTCGGCGCGTTCCTGGTGCTCTGGAAGCGCTGGATTCTCTGGTTGCACCTGCCGGCGCTCGCCTGGGGCGCGTGGATCGAGGCCAGCGGCGGCATCTGCCCGCTGACGCCGCTCGAGAACCACTTCCGCACGCTCGCCGGCCAAACTACCTACGGCGAGGGCTTCATCACGCACTACCTCGGACCCGTCATCTATCCCGCCAATCTCACCCGCGGCACGCAGTTCCTGATCCTCGGCATCCTGGTCGCGGTCAACGCGCTCGGCTACGGACTCGTGCTGCGGCAGCATGCGCGCAGCAGACGCACATGAGCAGGAGCACGACGTCGGGTAACTGGGACGTGGTGATCGCCGGTGCCGGCCCGGCCGGACTTTCCGCCGCGCTGATCCTCGGCCGCGCACGCCGGCGCGTGCTGATCTGTGACACGGGCACACCGCGCAGCTGGGCGTCGAAAGCCATGCACGGCTTCCTGTCGCGCGACGGCGTTCCGCCGGCGGAATTCCTCGCCATCGGGCGCCGCGAGCTGCGGCGTTACGCGAACGTGAAGTTCCTGCCGCAGGAGGTCGCGACCGCCCGGCGCACCGACGACGGCTTCCTCGTGCGACTGGCGGATCGGCGCGTGCGTTGCCGCAAGCTGCTGATCGCCACCGGCGTGTTCGACATCGTGCCGCGCATTCCCGGCATCGATGCGCTGTTCGGCCACAGCGTGTTCCAGTGCCCGTACTGCGACGGCTGGGAAATGCGCGACCGGCGCCTGCTCGCCTATGGCCGCGGCAAGCGCGGCTTCGAGATGGCGCGCGCCCTCACTGCCTGGAGTCGCGACGTGGTGCTGTGCACCGATGGCCGCGCGGCATATTCCGCGGACGACCGGCGGCTGCTCGAGCGCAACCGCATCCGCCTGGTCGAGCGTCGCATCACGTCGCTCGAAGGCCTGAAGGGCCGGCTGCGCACCGTGGTGTTCGCGGGTGGCGAACGCCTGCGGCGCGACGCAATGTTCTTCGACACGCCGTCGCACGGCCAGTCGCGCCTCGCCGAATCCCTGGGCTGCCGGTTCGGGCGCGACGGCGGCGTGTTGTGCGGCGCCTACGAGGCCACCAGTGTCCCGGGCGTCTTCGTCGCGGGCAACATCATCCGCGACGTGCAGCTCTCCATCGTGGCGGCCGCCGAGGGCGCGCGCGCCGCCTTCGGCATCAATCGGGCGCTGACGCGCGAGGACTTCGCGCGCCGCGCCTAGCCCGGCGGCGGTCCCAGCACCGCGTTCGAGCTCTGCGTCAGCAGCCACTCGCCGTCGACCTTGCGCCACACCGTGCACAGGCGGATAGGCATCGAAGGACCGCCCTCCGCCGCGTACGTGAACACGAAGAACGCGGTCGCGAGCGAACCGTCGGCGCGCACGTCGAAATCGCGCACGTCGCTGAACGTCGCCGACTTCCACCGCGAGAAGTCGCGGCTCATGAGGGCGCGCAGCTCGTCCGGCGTGCGCACCACTTCCCGCAGTGCGGAGCCCGAAATCGTGAAGCCCGCGGGGTCCAGCATGGCGATCACGCCCGGCTGGTCGTTCTGCGAGTAGCGATACAGCAGGCTGTCGACGCGCAGACGGATTTCCTGCTCGACGGCGACCGAACGCGAGTTCGTGGCCGCGGGTGTGATGGCGCAGGCGGCCAGGGCGAGCATCGTGGCGGCGAGCAGCAGTCGGGCGAGACGCATGGGTATCCCTTGTTGTGGTTGTGGGCGCGGTTGATACCCATGTCCCCCGTGTCCGGTTGCGTAGTCCCTATATATAGAGTGCAGTTTCATATCGGTGTGAGCGATATGTCGATTTTATCTGTATAACCGATATATTCCGCTTATCGCGATTACCGATATCTGTTATGCACCCCATCACTCATGCCACGCAGGTGGGCGCCAGCCTCAGCGCGCGTCGAAAGTCACTGAAATTGTCACAGAAGGACGTCGCCTCCCGCCTCGGTCTTTCGCAAAACCGTCTCTCGGAACTCGAGACACGTCCCCAGAGCATGACGCTCGAGCAACTGATCGCCCTGCTCAACATCCTGGGGCTCGAGATGCGCATCGACGAACGCGCAACGACGAAATCCAGGATCGAGTGGTAGATGCCGCGCCGGCGCAGGATCCGCGAGCTCGCCGTCTGGGCAAACGGCGCACGCGTCGGCGACTGGCGCCTGCCCGGCCGCGGCACCATGGAATTCCAGTACGCCGCGAGCTGGCGCGATTCACCGGAAGCGCGTCCCCTTTCACTTTCTTTGCCGGTCACCAGTTCCCTGACACCGCTGACGGGTGCCGCTGTCGAGGCGTATTTCGAAAACCTCTTGCCCGACAATGAATCCATACGGCGGCGCCTGCAGGCGCGCTTCCACACCGATTCGACCAGCGCCTTCGATCTGCTCGCGCACGTCGGACGTGATTGTGTCGGCGCCGTGCAGATACTGCCGGCCGACGAGACGCCACCCGACACGCGCCGCATCGATGCGCGCCCTTTGACAGACGATGAAGTCGCCGGCGCCCTCGCGGCCGTCACCTCACCCTACAATGCATTCACGCGGGAGGACGACGAGTTCCGGATTTCGATCGCCGGGGCTCAGGAAAAGACCGCCTTCCTCTCGCACCACGGCGAGTGGTGTCGCCCCATTGGCTCCACACCGAGCACGCACATCTTCAAACTACCGTCCGGTCTGGTGGGCAATCGCCTGGCCGACATGCGCACTTCGGTGGAGAACGAATGGCTGTGCGCCCGGCTCGCATCGGCCTATGGACTGCCTGTCGCCCGCTGCAAGATCGGCGTGTTTGCCGATCGCAAGGCGCTCATCGTGGAAAGGTTCGACCGGCACCTGCACTCTTCCGGGAAATTCTGGTTGCGATCCATGCAGGAGGACTTCGCGCAGGCGACGGGCACTCCGTGGCAACGCAAATACCAGGCCGACGGCGGCCCCGGCCTCATCGACATGGCGCGCATCCTGCGCGGATCGGTCGACCCTGGGCGGGACATCGCCACGGTATTCAGCGCTCAGCTGCTCTTCTACCTGCTGGCCGCTCCCGACGGGCACGCCAAGAACTTCAGCATCCGGATCCTGCAAGGCTCGCGATTTCAGCTCACGCCGCTGTACGACATCCTGTCCGCCTGGCCCGTCATCGGCAAGCGGGCCAACCA
>DASTHJ010000220.1:0-6434 GCA_035718265.1 Steroidobacteraceae bacterium
GCCGTAATTGAGCCGACGTTCGCAATCCAGCCGCCGTTGACTCAATTACGGCAATTGGTGCCCGGCACCGCCCAGCCCGGCACCACCCAAACAAAAGGAGGGTGGACTTGCGTCCACCCTCCGGGTCATTGCGATGGAAACGATTTCGCTACGGTGTGTTCCCGTAGCCAATCGCGCCGTTGCAGTGCATCCATTCACTGTAGCCGCCGCCACCACAACGTCCGTTCGCGTAGAGCCCGGTGTTGTAACTCTGCTGCTCGGACTGTCGGGTCTGGCCATTGACCTGGATGTAGTCGACCTGCACGTCGCGGTTGCCGCCGTCGTTGGTGAAATTGACGGTGATGCCGCCGCTCAGGGTCGTGGACGCGCTGTAGTTCTGCATCGAGCCGCTCAACGTCCAGGTGGCGACATTCTGGTTGTTGACGCGCAAGGTGATCGATTCACCTCCGGCCGTGCCGCGCGCGCGCACCACGATGTTCTTGCTGCCGCCGCCGCCGCTGCTGCTGCTGCCGCCGCCGCTGCTGCTGCTGCCGCCGCCCGAAGAAGAGCCACTGCTGCTGCCCACGGTGATGTCCGAGCTGCCGCTGCTCTGGTATCCCTCGGTCGCCACCACCTGGTAGTTGAAGTTGCCCAGGTTCATGCCACGGGAAGCCCAGGCATTGAAGTGGTTGGCCAGCGTGATGGTGCCGCCCGTGCGCTTCTGCTGGCGCACGCTCCAGTACTGGTAGAACGTCTGGTTGCCCTGGATGGACGGGGCGTTGATACGCTGCGTGCGATAGATGTCGTAGGTGCCGCCGTCGGTGGTCACCGTTCCCATGAAGCCCTGTCCGCCCGGCGGGCGGTACGTGCCCCAGTTGTCGACCACGTAGTACTCGATCAGCGGATTGGTGGTCCACCCGTACACCGCGAGGTACGCATTGCCGGATGGATTGAACGAGCCGGAGTAGGTGATGGTGCGGGCCGCTCCGGTCTGCCACCCCTTGCCGCCGACCCAGTTGCCGACGTTGCTCCAGTTGGAAGTGTAGCGACCGCCGCCTTGCAGGCAGAACTGCACGGATCCACCGCCGTCGGTCCAGAACGAATAGTAGTAGCCGTTGTTGTTGCCGGTCTGGCTCGAACTCAGGCAGCCCTGCGCATGGGCAGTCGAAACTCCCAGTGCGGCCAGACACAGTAGTGCAGAGACCTTCTTGACACTGAAATTCAGCATGGAAATCCCCCTCAGGACTATGCGACCCGCGACCATGCGAGCCGCTCCAGGTGAAAAGAAAACTCGACGAAACCGCGCTCCGGGGCCGTGCACCTCCAAAAATGTTACCGCTAAATGGTACCGCTACCGTGGGCCCAACCTCGGGACGGGTCAATTCGTGGAAAACACGGATACGGGCGTTCCGGGGCCAGGCGCCCTGAACCATCGGATTGCACCTACACAAAAGCGTGACGTGTGCAGGCACACTGACAAACAAATTCATCGAACCTGACGCCAGGGAGCGTTTCAGGGACGGCGTACAACAATGAACACGCGCCAACGGCTCAAGCGTCGCTACGTGCGACTCAAGAAATGGCTCACGCTCGGCAGCATCGGCATCATGCCGCGGCTGATCCTTGCCTTCGTTTCGGTGGGTGCGCTGGCCGCGACCGCCAACCTGATCGTCGAGAATGCGGTTGCCATCCTCGAGCACCAGCGCAACGCGGCGCTCGAGCGCAGCACGCTCGATGCGCGACGCATCGTCGCGCTGCGCGAGACCATGGGCCGCGCGCGGCACGCGGCGCTGTCCTCGGAAGTCCTGGGCGCGCTCGCCGAGTTCGATCGCGCGGCGCAGGAGCACGCCGATGCGGAATCACGCGCTTCGGCCGCCCGCTATGCGCATGCCCGCGTGGCCCTGGACCAGGCGCTGCAGAGATATTTCGAAGTGGCGCGGCCGGCGGCGAGCGAGCTGCCGCATCTCGTCGCGGATCACAAGAGCAGCACGGACAAGATGGTGCAGTCGCGGCGCCTGCGCCGCGAGCTGCTGACGCGCTACTCGGAACTGCTCACCGGCATGGACATGCGCGTGCGAAGCGCGATCGAACAGGGCCTGAAGACTTCGACCCGGCCCGCGATGCGCGAACCACTGTTCGAAGTACGCACGCAGCTCGACCAGGTGCGCACCGCCTTCGCCGGACGCGGAGCGTTCGACGCGCGGGAGCTGGACACCAGTCCGCTCGCGGCCGCGGAGCACGGCCTGGCGAACACGCTGCGCGAACGCCAGGGGGCATTGCGCCGTGCGGCCGGAGCGGAGTGGTACGAGGCGGTGTCCGCCGATGCGCAGGCGCTGACCACGACGCGCGTGGCGCTGTTCGGCAACGAGGAGCGGCGCATGTCGGTCGCCGACGAGCTCGCGCGCGATGCCCGCGAGCTCGCGTCGCTGCTGCCGGCCCGCTTCCCGGAGGCGACGCTCGATCCGGGTGAATCGGACCTCGGCCTGTCCTTGGCGGGCGCTTCCAGCACGCAGCACAACCGCTCGCTGGTCGCGTGGATGAGCGCCATCGTGCTCATCATGTTGCTCTACCTGTGTACCGCCACGATCTTCAGCATCGTGCGGCCGGTGCGCCGGCTGCTGTCCGCCACCCGGCGACTGGCGCGCGGCGAGAATGCGCGCGTGGTCGCGAGCGGCGGCATTCGCGAACTGGACACGCTCACCGCGGCGTTCAACTCGATGGCCCGGCAGCTCGCCGTGGCCCGCGATGCCGCGCGCGACGCGCAGCAGCGCCTGGAAGCCAAGGTGGAGGAGCGCACGCGGCAGCTGCAGGAGCTGGCGGAGCAGGATCCACTCACCGGCATCGCGAACCGGCGGCAGTTGTTCGGCGCCCTCAACGAGGCGCTGCACAAGGCGCGCCGCACCGGCGAGCGCGTCGGCGTGTTCTTCCTGGACATCGACAATTTCAAGACGCTGAACGACAGCCTGGGTCACAGCTACGGCGATCGCGTGCTGATCGCGATCTCGCGGCGTTTGCAGAGCCTGGCGCAGGAGTGCGGTTTCGCCGCGCGCCTGGGCGGCGACGAGTTCACGCTGGTGC
This sequence comes from Steroidobacteraceae bacterium, assembly GCA_035718265.1. Lineage (GTDB taxonomy): Bacteria > Pseudomonadota > Gammaproteobacteria > Steroidobacterales > Steroidobacteraceae > CADEED01. The sequence goes on from DASTHJ010000220.1 coordinate 3,058, forward strand.
GGCAGGGCGGCAAGGATGCCGAGGACATCCTCGCCTTCGGCACGAGCATCGTGCGCGCCTTCGAGGAGCCCCTGCGGGTCGACGATCGCGAGGTCATCGTCAGCGTCAGCGTGGGCGTGAGCGTGTTCCCCGACCAGGCGGATGCCGAGGCATTGCTGCGCGCCGCCGATGCGGCGCTGTTCCGTGCCAAGGCGCTCGGGCGCAGCCAGGTGGCGGCATTCACGCCGGAGCTGCTGACCACCGCCTCGACGAAGTTCGCGATCGAGCAGCGGCTGAGACGCGCGATCCAGGGCGACGAGTTCGAGCTCTTCTACCAGCCGCTGATCGAACTGGAGACCTTCGACGTCACGCACGTCGAGGCGCTGATCCGCTGGCGCATGCCGGATGGCAGTTTCCGGGCACCGGATGAATTCCTGGAAGTGGCCGAAGAGTCGGGACTGATCGTCGAGATCAGCGACTGGGTATTGCGCACCGCCATCGGCACCGCGGCGCGCTGGCACCGCGGCAGCTGGCCGAAGGCACGCGTGGCGATCAACGTGTCGCCGCGGCAGTTCCTCGACTACCGCTTCGTGAACCGGCTCGAGGACCTGCTGCGCGAGTACGATCTGCCGGCACGCTGCCTCGAGCTCGAGCTCACCGAGTCCGTGCTGCAGACCGGCGCGCACACCATCAGGACGCTCAACCAGCTGCGCGAGCTCGGCATCGCGGTTGCGCTCGACGATTTCGGCACCGGCTATTCCTCGCTCGCTTCGCTGCATCGACTGCCGCTCACGCGCGTCAAGCTGGACCGCAGCCTGATCGCCGCCATCGACGAGAATGCGCGCTCGGCCTCGATCGCGCGCTCCATGATCGGGCTGTGCCGCAGCCTCGGGCTCGAGGTCACCGTCGAGGGCGTGGAGCGTGTCGAGCAGCTCGCCATGCTGCTGCCGCACCCGGCCGTCTCGCTGCAGGGCTACCTGTTCTCACGCGCCGTCTCCGAGAGTGGCCTGCTGCCGCTGCTGGAACGGCTGCCCGCGCAATGCCAGGAACTGCGGCAGGCCGCGCTGCAGTTGCCGCAGACGAAGTTCGCGACGCGCGGCACCGAGCGGCGGCGCGGTGCGCTGACCCTGGTGTCCGACCAGAAGTAGCGGGTCGGCCGGGCTCAGGAGCGCGAGCGTTTCGACGGCAGATCGATCAAGACCAGATCGGACTCCTGCCGCGCGCGATCGAACACAATGCTGCCGCCGTCCGGCGCCACGTCGAAATCCTCGATGACCGGGCCCGGCCCCAGGTCCGTCAGCGCGCGCTCGGCGCCGGTTCGCAAGTCCACTGCCCAGAATTCCTTGCGCGACAATGCGCCTTTCAGGACGACCAGCGTGCGTGCGTCCGCGCCGAGGAAATCGAGACGCCTCGAACCGCGGCTCAGGACGATTTTCGGCAGGGCGCGGTTCGCGCCGTCGGCACCGACGGCATGCACTTCGAACACCGTGCCCACGTCCGCCGTGGTGTACGCGAGGAACGAGCCGTCCGGCGACCACACCGGATCGAGCGCGTACTCTGCGGTCAGGACGACCGCGGGACCACCGGCAAACGGTATCTTGAACAAGCGGGGCTTGCCTTCCTGGAGCGCCGCGACGGCAATCCACCTGCCATCCGGCGACCATGCCGGCGCGCCGCGCACGTCGAGCTCGGGTACCAGGCGGTGTGCGCGGCGGTCCTCGGTGCTCATCACGTAGAGCCAGGTCCTGCCACTGCTTTGCACGGTGAACGCGATCCGCTGGCCGTCGACGCTCGGCACGGGGCCGTCGATGACACGACCGCCGCGCCCGTTCCACAGCTCGCGGGCATTGGAAGCTGCGTCGAGGCTCCAGACCGCATCGGTGCCCGCCTTGGGCGCTCGATACAGCAGCGAATCGATACCCAGCCGCGGCGAGACGCCGCGCTGCGTGTGAATCGGAATCGAGGTGACCGCCTGCGCGCCAGCAACGCCCGCGCCCAGTTGCACCCGCCACAGGCCGGCGCTCGGATGAGGCGCGGAGACCACGAGCCGCCGCCCATCGGCAGTCGCGGCCAGCGACGTGTAGGCGTTGGTCGCCGACTTCACGCGATGTGAGTGCCGATCGACGAGATCGAAGGCGTAGACCCACGGCCCGTTGCCGTCGGCGGAGGTGGCGAGGTACAGCAGCGTGCGATCGTCGAGCAGCGTCGGAAAGCTGACGCGCGAGTTGTGCCAGGTCAGGCGGCGCGCCGTTCCGCCGCTGGCGGCGACCTCCCACAGGTCCATTTCATCCGGCACGAAACCGCGCACGAAGTAGATCGTCTTGCCGTCGCGCGACCAGACCGGATAGTGGCAGTGCACACCCGGGGGCGCCGCGTAGATCTGCCGTCCATGGGCAACGTCATCGGCATTCGCGACGAACAGCGGGTCGCCGGGCGCCGCGGGATGGAAGACGACGCGCTTGCCGTCGTCGGACCACTGGATCTCCGCGATGCCTTCGGGTCCCGGACCGAGCTCGCCACCCAGCACCGGAACGCTCCAGCTCCGGTTGTGGGACGACCAGATGGTCACTTCCGAAGCCGATCGCGTGAAGTTGAGCATACGCACCGAGGGGTTGCGCAGCTCCGGGATGCGCGCGCGCGTCAGGTTTTCGAAGTCTCCAGTCGCCGTCTGGCCGACGTAGACATCCCATTGGCCGTCGCGGTCCGACACGAACGCCACGAATTGACCGTCGGGCGTGATGGTCGCGAGCTCCTCCGAGCCGATGAAGTCGGTCAGCGGCTTGTAGTCCGCGCCGATCAACGGGTCCTGCCATGTGCCGGGTTGCCGGGCGATCCAGAGCAGGGCCGCCCCGATGAGCAGCACAACGGCGGCGCCGGACAGCAACGCCGCTCGCCGCGACGGCCGATCCGGCGGGCGGCTCACGGCGGCGGCTGGTTGCGGCGCGGGAGCGGCGGGCGCGAGCAGGCGCAGGCCCACTTTTGGAATGGTCTGGATGATGGCCGGATTGCGCGGGTCGTCGTGAAATGCCTTGCGCAGCTCGACCACGCATTGCGATAGCGCGTCCGGCGTCACGGACATGGCGGGCCACACGGCATCGAGCAGCGCGTTGCGGGACACGACCGCGCCGCGCGCCTCGGACAGGTACACCAGCACGGCCATGGATTTCGGCGTGACGTGCGCCACCTCGTCGCCACGCTCGATGGTCGAGAGACTGGGCCGGACCAGCCACTCACCGAGACGAAAATCCGGTCTGGGCGCGCTCGTTGATGCCATGACTGCTCGCGCGCCCATCGGCGCGCTCTCCCTCGTCTTTTCCTCGTGCTTCGGTCGCGTTTCCTTCGGGACCGGCCGGCGGGCCCGCGACTACTAATGCCCGAGTTCTTTCATCGCAACAAGG
>DASTHJ010000221.1:0-12357 GCA_035718265.1 Steroidobacteraceae bacterium
TCCTGAAACGCATCGAGGCCGCCGCGGGTCGCGTCTGCGCGCGCCTCGACCATGGCGATCTCGCCTCGCGCGCGAATGCCGCCGATTGCCGCCGGCAGGTGACCGCCGCCGCCGTCAACAAGGTGAACCATCCCATGCTGCTGGCGGTGTACGACGCGAAGCGCGGCGCCACGGAGACGGTGGCGACCGCGAACAAGTAGTGCCGCGTTGCCATCTCCTCCCGCAAGCTGGCATCACGGGACCGGGGCGCGGCACTCCGCGCCCCGTTTTTTTTTTCGCTGCGCGCCGAGTGCTGCCAGTCGAGGACCAGGTCGACGAATCCGAATACGGAAAATCCGGCGGGGTCATCGATCCGGACGGCAACAAGATCGAATTGTGGGAGCCGCCCGAAGGTCAGCGAGCCCGCACTAGAGCGCGGCGCGGACCTGCGTGGCGAGCCAATCCTGCGTGGGGCGGCCGCTCCAGCGTTCGCGCACGCGGCCGTCGCGCGAGATCAGGTAGCTGAGCGGATAGAACTTGCCGGCGTCGTAGAACGGCGCCGCGTGATCGAGCCTGCCCTGGATGCCGTCGTAGTGGTTCTCGGCCAGGAAAGGCGCCAGGACTTCCGGCTCCTCGAGCGAAATGTAGAGCACGACCAGGCCGTCATCGGCATGCTCGCGCTGCAGCTTCGAGAGCATCGGCATCTCGCGCCGGCAGGGTGTGCACCACGTGGCCCAGAAATTCACCAGCACGACCTTGCCGTCCAGCTCGGACAGCCGGCGCCGGTGCCCGGACGAGTCGAAATAGCTGAGCTCGGGTGCCCTGGCGTCGAGGGTCGGCATGAGCATGGCGAGCGGAGTCGAGTGACCATCGAGGCGTACGGCCAGCCCGCCCAGCGCGGCGAGCGCGACCAGCGCCGCCGGAATGCCCAGGCGCACGCGTCGCGGCGTGGGCTGGCGCCACCACCAGGCGGCGGCGGCGATGACCAGCCCGGTCGCGGCGTAGAACGCAGGCGAGCGGAACCAGAGGTGTTCGAGGCCCAGCCGGCCCGCGAACTGCAGCAGCGCGAGCAGCGCGACGCCGCCGAAGCCCGCGGCGAACAGCAGCCAGCCCATCCCGCGCAACGTGCGCAGCCGCGACCGCCGCACCAGCAGCACGCCGAGCAGCAGCGCGACGGCGGCGCAGGCGAGGAAGCCATACAGGAACGATGCAGCGACGCGCACCGGGCGATTGTCGCGCAGCGGCGTCCGCGCGCCGTGTCGGCGCGCCGCGATTTGCCGTCGGAGGTCTCCGACGCGCGCAGGTCAGCCGCGCCGCACGCTCTTGATCACGTAGTAGCGGAAGCCGGGCTGCGTCTCGCGCACCCAGTGCGGCGTGTTGCGCGGCACCGTCAGCACCACGCCAGGCTCGAGTAGATAGGCGGTGCCGCCCTCGATGCCGCTGCCCCGGAACTCGCCGGGTGATACCTCGCGCGCATCGAGCATCTTGCCGCCGAGCACGATGGTTGCCTGGCCGCCGATGACCACGAAGATGTCCGTGTCGCCGGCGTGCACTTCGGACTGACCGGGTCTGTCGCGCCGGCTCGCCAGGATCTTGAAGTCCGGCTCTTCCAGCAGGGTCGAGCCGGTTTCGCCGGCGGCGCGCGCCGCCTGCACCTCGGCCGGCTTGAAATAGTGCGGCCTGCGCGCGGTGTCGCCGGCCGCGAATGCAGCCGCGACGGTGAGCGTCAGCAACGAGGCGACCAGGCGGATTCGAATTCGAGGCGGCATGCGGGCTCCTGTCAGCGTAGACGCGCGACGATGCGCACCATGCCACGCAGGCCGGGCTCGCGTCGCGTGTCGAAACCGGATGATTCGAGGCTGCCGGTGACGTGATCCGGCGAGAGGCGCAGCTTGCGATAGCTGCTGACGCGCGTTTCCCAGGCATCACCGGCGCGCTCGTGCAGGATGTCGTGCACCACGACCGTGTCCTGCTCGTACTCGAGGAAGCAGGTCAGGATGCGGCGCTCGTCGCTGCGCACCGGGATGAAGCGCTGGTCGTCGAGCAGCGGCTCGCTGTAGTCGCGGAAGGAGAGCACGAACCAGCCGCCGCTCGCCAGCGCCTCGGCGACTTCCTGCACCAGGAAATCGACGTTGGTGTGCTCCGGGAGGTGCGTGAGTGTGTCCCCCATGCAGAAGATCGCGGCGGCCTTGCCTTCGAGGTGCGCGCGGAACGACAGCAGGTCGTCCTGCACGGTCTCGATCGGCAGGTCACCGGCGAGGCGCCGCAGTTCGCCGAGCAGGTGCGCCGAGCTGTCGACCGCCAGCACGCGCGCGCCGGCGCGCGCCAGCGGGATGGCGTGCATGCCGAATCCGGCGCCGAGGTCCACGACGCGCGCGCCCGCCGGCAGGCCGAGGTTCAACGCCGCGATTTCCGCCTGCCCGGCGGCGATCGCCGCCTCGGCACCACCGATCATCCAGGCGTACACCGGCGAGAGTACGCGCTCGTAGTGTTCGGCGACGCTGGGCATCAGGCTGGTGAGTGGCCGCCGGCGTGCGGATTCTGCGCGCGCGAGATGCCGAGCTTCTTCATGCGATGGCGCAGCGTGGCGGGCTTCATGCCGAGGCGCAACGCGGCGCCGGAATTGCCCTCGATGACCCAGCGCGTGGCGTTGAGCACGCGCAGGATGTGTTCACGCTGCACGGCATGCAGTCCGGTATTCAGCGTGTCGTCGAAGTCGATGGTGCCGGCGAGCGTGGTGCGCGTGGTCGAGGCGGTATCGGCCGATACCGCCGCGGCGATCAGCGCGGCGCGTTCTGCCGGCGAGCCGACGATGAAATCCACCGGGATCTTGAGCACGGGCGCGTGTTGCGCGACCAGCGCCCGTTCGACCAGCCCGAGCAGCTCGCGGACGTTGCCCGGCCACGGGTAGCGCATCAAGCCGGACAGCGTGTCCGGGTCGACGCGCTCGATGCGTCGCCCGAGTCGCCGCCCTTGTTTCTGCACGCACTGCTGCACGAGCGGCGGGATGTCGTCGACCCGCGAGCGCAGCGGCGGGATGTCGATGCTGAACGTCGACAGGCGGCGGAACAGGTCTTCACGGAATTCGCCTTCGCGCACGGCGCGCGCCAGGTCACGATTGGTGCTCGCGAGCAGGCGAACATCCGGCGCGTTCGGCTCGCGGCGCTCGCCGGCCGTCGCGCCGAGCAGCTGTTCGAGACGCGCCTGCATCTCGGGCGCCAGCGCGCCCACCTCGTCGAGGTACAAGGTGCCGCCGTTCGTGAAGCCGGCGATCTGCGGCAACGTGCCGAGCACGGCTTCGATGTCGAGCGCGGCGCAGTCGATGCGCGTGAACGTCCGCGTTGCACGCGCGCCTTGCGCATGGATGGTGCGCGCCACCAGGTCCTTGCCGGTGCCCGGCTCGCCGCTGATGAGCACCGCGACGTGCGTTGCGGCGACGTGCCGGATGTCGTCGAGCACGCGCTGCCAGGCGGCGCTCTGGCCGACCATCGACTGCAGGTCGCAGAGCGAGTCCAGCTCCGCGCGCAGCTGGCGCTTCTGCGCGCGCAACACCGCGCGCTCGCGCTTCACGTGCACGAGACGCAATTCGGCGGCGGCGCGGTCCGCGAGCACTTCGCAGGCGGCCTGCTGCACGGCATCGGGTCCGGCGGCGTCGTCCAGCCAGGCGCAGAGGTGACCGAGCACGGCGCCATCCTTGGCGGTGAGCGGCATGCCGAAGTAACCCCTGGAACCGGCCGGCGCGCCGGGGAACAGCTCCGCGTCGACGGCCAGCAGCACGGCACGGCCGTCGTAGACGCGCGCGCACGGCAGGCCGGCCACGTCGTACTCGTAGTTCGATGCCGCCGCGCCCTCGCGACGCCACACCGCCAGGGTGCGCGCGCGCCGGCCCGGAGCGGCTTCCGTGATCAGTGTTTCCCGGGCGTCGAGGATCGCGCCGAGATGCGCGGCGAGTACGGGGAAAAAATCCTCAGTGCGCGCGCGCGCGAAGCTCGCGGCCAGGAGTTCCAGTTGTTCGCCCGGCGGCATGACAGCCATCGACCGACACTCTTGTCATCGTGGGCCGCGAGTATAGCGCGGCGCCGGACCGCATGGCGCTCATGACTTGCGTCGCGACGCCCAGGCGGCATCGAGCGAAATGCCGCCGGCGCCGAACACCGCGATCACGAGGATCATGAATCCCCACAATATGTGTTGCCCCAGCGCCGCTTCGAAGCCTTCGCTGCCCAGCACCTGCCAGTACGACACCACGGCCATCAGGTTGACGACGGACAGACCGAGCGCCCCGGCCCGGGTGAACAGGCCCAGCACCAGCAGTGCCGGAAAGAACAGCTCGCCCAGGGTGCCGGCGACCGCGGCGGCTGCCGGCGGCAGCAGCGGTACGTGGTACTCGCTGCGGAACAGCTCGAGCGTGGTGTCCCAGGTAGTTAGCTTGAGCCAGCCGGACTTGAGGAACTGCCAGCTCACCCAGCAGCGCGTCGCGAGCAGCAGCAGGGAACGCAGGTGGTCGAGTCCGCGCGCCAGCTGCAGGTGCCGGTCGGCGAGCCAGGTCAATGCGGTCATCGGATCCTCCGGGAACGTTGTTAGTGCGGAGGACCGGGCCGGTCGGCGGGATATTTCGCGCACGTGGGCATAGGCTGACACGTGCGTGAGCGGCCGTGCGGGATGGCGCAGACGCAACGCGATCGTTCGAGTGCACGCTCAGGTGAAATCAAGCACTTAAGGTGTCGCGGCGCTCGCGCGCATTTTGCTGTTGGATCATTGCCACGTCAGAGCGTCCGCGTGCGTCCGGAATCGGTCCAGATCGGCGCCGATCGCGCAGCAAAAGGCGGGGACGACTGCACCAATTTGCGCTACTTTCGGCCGCTACGGCGTCTGGGGAGGCGAATGGCGATGCAACTGTCGCAAATGTGGCGCGAGCATCTGCAAGCGGGCTGTCCGCCCGAAATGCGCGGGCTGAGCATTGCCGGAACCGCCGCGCGTGACCTGGATGCGGAAATCACCGCCTGCGTCAGCGCCTGCGTCACTCATTCGCTGAAGATGGATTCGCGCATCGAACGGCGCCTGCACGACATCGCGCATGCGCTCGAACACCTGCAGCCGGTATCGCCCGAGGTGGCGGAATACTGTTCGCGGTTGAACAAGCTGGTGAGCGCGGTACTCGTCAACGCCGGGCCCGCGGTCGACGCCGGCACGGATCACGCCCCGGGTGACACGGCGCGCGTGGCCGTGCGCCCCGGCGTGCGTCGCCGCTGAGCGCTTACTTCGGCTCGAACTTCAGCGACAGCCCGTTCATGCAGTAGCGCTGCCCGGTGGGCTGCGGGCCATCGTTGAACACGTGGCCGAGATGGCTGCCGCAGTTCCTGCAATGCACTTCGACGCGCGTCATGCCATGGGAGGTGTCGGGCGTGGTCGCGACGGCATCCGGCAGCGGGCGAAAGAAGCTGGGCCAGCCCGAGCCGCTCTCGTACTTGGTGCCCGACTCGAACAATGCCTGTCCGCACGCACCGCAGTGGTACACGCCGGTGCGCTTCTCGTAGTTCAGGGGGCTGGAGCCGGCTCGCTCGGTGCCGTGCTCGCGCAGCACGCGGAACTGCTCGGGCGTCAGCAGCGCGCGCCACTCGGTGTCGGACTTCTCGACGGGAAATTGCTCAGTCGCCATGGTCTGCTCCTGCGGATGCTGTCACTGGGACCGCGAATCTGGGGGCGATATTGCATCCGGCAAAGAAAAAGGGGATGCGCCGGCGGCGCATCCCCTCGTCAGGTCTGTCCCCGTTTGCCAGGAAACGGAGAATGTCCCCATTACAACAGCGGCACCAGCAGCAGGGCGACGATGTTGATGATCTTGATCAGCGGGTTGATCGCGGGGCCCGCCGTGTCCTTGTAGGGATCGCCGACCGTGTCACCGGTCACCGAGGCCTTGTGCGCCTCGGATCCCTTGCCGCCGAAGTTGCCTTCCTCGATGTACTTCTTGGCGTTGTCCCAGGCGCCGCCGCCGGTGCACATGGAGATGGCGACGAACAGGCCCGTGACGATGGTGCCGATCAGCAGGCCGCCGAGTGCCTTGATGCCGGCACCCGGACCCATGAGCCAGTTCATGCCGAAGGCGATGATCACCGGGATCAGGATGGGCAGCAGCGAGGGCACGATCATTTCCTTGATCGCGGCGCGCGTCAGCATGTCGACCGCGGTGCCGTATTCCGGTTTCGCGGTGCCTTCCATGATGCCCTTGATCTCGCGGAACTGGCGGCGCACTTCCGTCACCACCGCGCCGGCGGCGCGACCCACGGCTTCCATCGCCATGGCGCCGAACAGATAGGGCACGAGGCCGCCGATGAACAGGCCGATGATCACGGCCGGATCCGACAGCGAGAACGCGACCATCGACAGACCCTGCGACATCAGGTGCGTCTCGAGGTTGTGCGTGTAGTCGGCGAACAGCACCAGCGCGGCGAGGCCGGCCGAACCGATGGCATAGCCCTTGGTCACCGCCTTGGTCGTGTTGCCGACGGCGTCCAGCGGGTCGGTGATGTTGCGCACCTTCTTGTCGAGCCCGGACATCTCGGCGATGCCGCCGGCGTTGTCGGTGATCGGACCGTAGGCGTCGAGCGCCACGACCATGCCGGTCAGCGACAGCATGGCGGTCGCGGCAATGGCGATGCCGTACAGGCCGCCGAGCTGGTACGCGGCCCAGATCGCAAGGCAGATCGCGATCACCGGCAGCGCGGTCGATTTCATCGAGACGCCGAGGCCCGCGATGATGTTCGTGGCGTGACCGGTCTGCGAGGCGCCGGCCACCTTGCGCACCGGCGAGAACTCGGTCGCCGTGTAGTACTCGGTGATGACGATCATCGCGGCGGTCAGGCCGAGACCGATGAGCGCGCAGCCGAACATCCTGAGCGTCTGGTTCGGATCCGCTACGGTCTTCGGCATCAGCTGCTCGCTGATGAACCAGAACGCGATCGCGGAGATCACGCCGGAGACGATCACGCCCTTGTAGAGCGCGCCCATGATCTTGCCGCCTTCGGAGGTCTTCACGAAGAAGGTGCCGATGATGGACGAGACGATCGAGGCGGCGCCGAGCGCCAGCGGGTACAGCACGGCATTCTCGCCCATGCCGGCCATCATGAGTCCGCCGAGCAACATGGTGGCCACCAGCGTGACCGCGTAGGTCTCGAACAGGTCGGCGGCCATGCCGGCGCAGTCACCCACGTTGTCGCCCACGTTGTCGGCGATCACCGCAGGGTTGCGCGGATCGTCCTCGGGGATGCCAGCCTCCACCTTGCCGACCAGGTCGGCGCCGACGTCGGCACCCTTGGTGAAGATGCCGCCGCCGAGTCGCGCGAAGATCGAGATCAGCGAGCCGCCGAAGGCCAGGCCCACGAGCGCGTGCAGCGCGGTCTCGTGATCGACGCTGTGCGCCAGCACGGTGTAGTAGCCCGCCACACCCAGCAAGCCGAGACCGACCACCAGCATGCCGGTGATCGCGCCGCCCTTGAAGGCCACCTGCAGCGCCGGGTTCAGTCCCTGGTTGGCGGCTTCGGCGGTGCGCACGTTGGCGCGCACCGAGATGTTCATGCCGATGTAGCCCGCGAGCCCCGAGAGGACGGCGCCGACGGCGAAGCCACCGGCCGTGTACCAGTTGAGCGCCAGTCCGATGATCACGAACAGCACCACGCCCACGACCGAAATGGTCGTGTACTGGCGGTTGAGATAGGCCTTCGCGCCCGCCTGGATGGCCGCCGCGATCTCCTGCATGCGCGCGTTCCCCGCGGGCAGCTTGAGGATGGCCATCACCGAGAACACGCCGTACAGAACGGCGACTACGCCGGCGCCAATGGCCAGCCACAGCCACGTCGTGGCAGTCATGCAAAACTCCTGTCGGAAGCTTTAATTATTTGATCTAAAAGGGGGCCGGGGCCCCCTTCCGATGAAGGGCGCGCACTATAACAACGCGAAGCCACCCGGCCAACCGCAAACGGGACATGACAACGTGAGACAGCGCCGATGGTCGAGGCGCCGTTCCCCGGCAGAGTTTTCGGCCCGTCGACACAGCCGTGCCGCGCACGCGTGCGCGGCTCCCGGCCGAAGCGTCAGGGTTTGAACTCTGTATTGAGCTTCTTCCTGACCGCGACGCCGCGGATCTTCACGTAATCCGGCAGGCCGTTCTTGTAAGGCGGGTAGTCCTCGCCTTCGATCAGCGGCTGCAGGTAGTCGCGGCACTTCGGCGTGATGCCGAAGCCGTCCTCGGTGATGAAGTCGCGCGGCAGCTTCTTCTCCACGTTCGCGACCTCGGACAGCGGCACGTGGCCGACCACCCATTTGTAGGGCTTCGACTTCTTGCGGATGATGGTCGGCATCACGGCGTCCATGCCCCTGACCGCGAATTCCACCGCGGCTTTGCCCATGGCGTACGCCTGCTGCACGTCGACCTTCGAGGCGACGTGGCGCGAGGCGCGCTGCAGGTAATCGGGTACCGCCCAGTGGTACTTGTAGCCATGCGCCTCGCGCACCAGGTTCGCGACCACGGGTGCGACGCCGCCGAGCTGCGTGTGGCCGAACGCATCCTTGGTGCCGGCGTCGGCCAGGAACTTGCCGTCCGCATCGTGCACACCCTCGGACACGACCACGACGCAATAACCCACGCGGCTGACGACATCCTTCACCTTCGCCAGGAATTTCTCCTTGTCGAAGGCGATCTCGGGGAACAGGATGACGTGCGGCGCTTCGTCCGGCCCTTTGCCGGCGAGCCCCGCGGCGGCCACGATCCAGCCCGCGTGGCGGCCCATGACTTCCATGACGAACACCTTGGTCGAGGTCTTGGCCATCGAGGCGACGTCGAGCGCCGCTTCGCGCGTCGAGATCGCCACGTATTTCGCGACGGTGCCGAAGCCCGGCGTGCAGTCGGTGTGCGGCAGGTCGTTGTCGACCGTCTTGGGCACGCCCACGCAGATCACGCGGTGGCCGAGCTGGTCGCCGATCTGGGACACCTTGTTGGCAGTGTCCATGGAGTCGTTGCCGCCGTTGTAGAAGAAGTAGCCGATGTCGTGCGCCTTGAACACCTCGATCAACCGCTCGTACTTGGCGCGGTCCTGCTCCAGGCTCTTGAGCTTGTAGCGCGCGGAGCCGAACGCGCCGGCCGGCGTGTAGCGCAGGCCCTTGATGGTGGCGCGCGACTCCTTGCTCACGTCGATCAGGTCCTCGGTGAGCGCACCGACGATGCCGTGGCGGCCGGCATACACCTTGCCGATCTTCTTCGACTTCATCGCGGCTTCGATGACGCCCGCCGCGGAGGCGTTGATCACCGCGGAAACGCCGCCCGATTGAGCATAGAACGCGTTCATGGGCTTGGAATTCCGGGCGGTCGGGCGCTTGCTCATGGTTGTGCTTTCTCGTTTGCCGAAAGGTAGGGGTTTGGGTAGTGTGACGGCCCTTCGAGGGGGCGGACACAGGTCAAGAATCTAGCATGCGTATCGTATTCATGGGCGCGCCCGGATCGGGCAAGGGCACCCAGGCCCAGCGTCTCGAAAGGAAATTCGGCATCCCGCAGATCTCCACCGGCGACATCCTGCGCAAGCACCTGGCGGAGGGCACGCCGCTCGGCCTGCGCGCCAAGGAGATCATGGCGTCGGGCGGTTACGTCGACGACGAGACCATGCTGGCCATCATCCGCGAGCGACTGGCGCAGTCCGACGCGGCGCGCGGGTTCATCCTCGACGGCTTCCCGCGCACGGTCGCGCAGGCCGAGGGGCTGACGAAGCTGCTGTCCGGGCTCGGCACGCCGCTCGATGCGGTGGTGCTGTTCGATGTCGACACGGACCAGCTCGTGAAGCGGGTCTCCGGCCGGCGCACCTGCGAATTCTGCAAGAAGGTGTTCAACGTGAATTTCGCGCCGCCCAGCGGCGAATGCGTTCCCGGCCGCACCGAGCACAGCCTGGTGCAGCGCCCGGACGACCGGGAAGACACGTTCAAGGAGCGCCTGCGCAAGTACGAAGAAGACACGCGCAAACCGGTGTCGCGCTACTACGCCTACACGGGATTGATGCGCACCGTCGACGCCGAGGGCGCCATCGATGAAGTCACGCAGCGCCTGCTGGAAACGCTCGGCGCCGGCGGCGGTTCGGTGAGCGTCGCGCCCAAGCCGCGTGCCGCCAAGCGCCGCGCGCCATCGCGCAAGGCGAAGGGCAAGGCACGCAAGGTGGCTCGTCGTCCGGCTCGCAAGGCCGCCGGCAGGAAACCCGCCAGGAAGAAGGCGGCGCCGAAGCGCACCGCGCCCGCGAGGCGCAAGTCCGCCCGCAGGCCCGCGCGTGCCAGCGCGCGGCGCCGCGCCGCGTCGCGGTCGCGACGCAAGTCAAAGCGCTGACAGCAGCTTTTCGCCGAGCACCTGCGCTCGCCAGCCGCGCAGCAGGCTGACGTCGCGGCGGCCGGCGGCCAGCCGCTCGAGCTCGCGCCGCGTCGCCAGGACTTCCGTGCCGATGGCGAGCTCCGCCGCCACGCCGGCGGCGATGTCGGCCAGTCGCTTCACGGTGGCGAGCTGCGCCGGGTCCGGACGTTCGCGTCGCGGCAGCGACGGCGGCGGATCGGGGATGCCGGCCTCGCGCACCAGCGCGAGCAATTCCTCGCCGCACTTGCGTACCACGGACTCCTGCATGCCGGCGAGTGAACCGAGCGCATCGTGCGTGCGCGGCAGCCGCAGCACGATCTCGCGCAGCGCCAGATCGTCGAGGATCCAGCCGCGCGGACGGTTGCGATCGACGGCGCGCCGCTCGCGCCACGCGGCGAGTGCCTGCACGAGACGCTGCCGCGATTCGTCGAGCGGCGGCAATCCCTTCACCTTGCGCCAGGCGTCCTCCGGCGCCACGCGCAGCGCATCCGGGTTGGCGAGCGCCGCCAGCTCCTCGTCGAGCCAGCCCAGCCGGTGTTTTTCGCCGAGCATCTCTAACAACTTCGCGCGCAGCGGACCGAGGTGACGGACGTCGTCGAGCGCGTACTCCTGCTGCTCGGCCGACAGCGGCCGTCGCGCCCAGTCGGTGCGCGTGTGCGCCTTGGCGAGCTCCACGCCGAGCAGCCGGCGCGCCAGCTCCGCGTAGCCGATCTGTGCCGGGAAGCCGGCGAGCGCCGCCGCGATCTGCGTATCGAACACCGGCTGCACGAGTCCCACGGCCGGCAGCAGCACTTCGAGGTCCTGGCGCGCGGCGTGCATCACCTTGACGACGCCGGCGCCGGTGAGCACCGGCACGAGCGCCGCCAGGTCGGGCAGCGCGAGCGGATCGATGCAGGCGGCGTCGCCGCCGGCCGCGATCTGCAGCAGGCAAAGCTCCGCGCGGTACGTCTTCTCGCGCATGAACTCCGTGTCGAGCGCGATCTCGGGTCGATGCGTGAGCGCCTCGGCGAAGACTGTCAGCGCATCGGCGGTGTCGATCATCAAGGGTGCCGGCCTCCGGGTGGCGTGTACAATCCGCCCGTCATTATGCTTGTGAACCTGCGCGCATTGTTCGGCGTCGTGCTCGACATCATCCTGTTGCGACGCGGACCCGAACAGTTGCCGGCTTCGCCCACGCTGCTGGTGGCGGCGGTCGTGCTGTACGTCGCCGGATTCTCCTTCTTCGTGCTGGTCCTGCCGTTGACGCTGCCGGCTGCGCTGATCCAGTCCGCGCTCGGCGCGGCCGTGATGCTGCTGTGGTTCCGGATCGCGCTGGCCATCGCCGGCAAGCCCGAGAGGTTCCTGCAGACGCTGACGGCGATCTTCGCCGTCAACGTCATGTTCCTGCCGATCCTGGTGCCGTTGCTCGGCGCCGTGCTGCCGTATCTCGAGAAGGCCGATCCGAGCGTGCCGATACCGGCGGCGCTGGTCATCGTCACGATGATCGTCGGCATCTGGGGACTGCTCGTCGAAGTGCACATCGTGCGCGCGGCGTTCGAGTGTCCGTGGGTCGGCGGTTTCCTGCTGGTGGTCGGCGAGATCTTCGCATCGGTGTTCGTGGCCTCGCTGCTGTTCGGCGGCGCGCACGCCGGCGGTTGAGGTAGGGCGATGCACGTTCACATCCTGGGTATCTGCGGCACGTTCATGGGCGGCATCGCGGCGATCGCCAAGGCCGCGGGCCATCGTGTCACGGGCTCCGATCGCAACGTCTATCCACCGATGAGCACGCAGCTCGAGGCGCTCGGCATCGAGCTCACCCAGGGCTTCGAGGCCGCGCAGCTCAAGCCGCGGCCGGACGTGGTCGTGGTCGGCAACGTGATGACGCGCGGCGTGCCGGTCATCGAGGCGCTGCTCGACAGCGGCATCCCCTACACGTCGGGACCGGAGTGGCTGGCGCGCGAAGTGCTGCGCGACGTGCACGTGCTCGGCGTGGCGGGCACGCACGGCAAGACCACGAC
>DASTHJ010000222.1:0-4990 GCA_035718265.1 Steroidobacteraceae bacterium
CTGCCAGAGCACGTCGTCGGGGACCACCGGGTGACCTTCAGGGTGCCCGGCGACGCCCACGCGCCGGATTCCCGCGTCCTGCACCACGCCGCTTTCGAGCAATTCCACCGTGCTCGAAAAAGCGGCGTCTGGAATCGCCACATCACCGGGCACTACCAGCACTTGCTGCACGCCGCCCGCGGCCAGCGCGCGCAGGCGCCCGCGCAGCCGCCCCGCATCGGCGACCCGCCGGGCGATCACGTGCGGTGACGCCGCAAGTCCCAGCTCCTGGAGGCGCAGCGCCACACGAACCACGTCGTCGGGCGAGGTCTTCGGCGTGTTCGCCACGTACACGGGAAATCCCTTCGGCAGGATGCGCGCCATTTCATCCAGCAGCTTTTCGTCGTGCACGGTCACTTCGGTGGAGCCCGCGGCGACGAATCTGCTCAGCTGCTCCCGAAGACTGGTCGCGTCCGCCGCTTCGATCACTGCATTCACCGTCATCCTTTTCAGCCGCGTCGCGGCTCGTTCGTCGACGGCGTGCAACTTAGCGGGCTGCGCGCGCGCGCTGAAATTGCTTGTTCGGATGTGAGCTATTCGGTGCAGGAGCGCATCGATCGTGAACGAAAACTCGATGACCAGCGAAGACGGACCGTCATCGATCTCGTTACGATCACACCGGGGGCTGCAGTCCATGTCACAGGTCAGCACGGCTACCGGTATCGAACCTGCCCAGGCGTCGGCGAACGAGCCGTGGCCCAGCCCCGCGCGTGCCTGGTACGCGGTGGCCATCTTCGGCGCCACGGTGTTCACGCTGTTCGGCAACCAGTTCGTCGTCGCGCTGATGCTGGAGCCGATCAAGCACGACCTGCGGCTCTCGGACCAGCAGGTCGCACTGATCTTCGGGCTCGCCGGCTCCTTCGTGCTCGCGGTCGCCAGCCTGGTCATCAGCCCGTTGGCGGATCGCTACAGCCGGCGGCTGATCATCGGGCTCGGCCTGCTCATCCTGGCCTTGTGCAATTTCGGCAGCGCGCTCGCCGCCACGGCCGGCGCGATGCTGCTCGTGCGGCTGCTGGGCGGCGTGGGTGGCGCCGGCAACGGCCCTGCCACGTTCTCGTTGCTCGCGGATACCTTCCCGGCGACCAAACTACCCAAGGCCATGGCCACGATGAACATCGGCTTCATGGTCGCGGTCGGACTCTCGTACCTGGTCGGCGGCTTCCTGTTGCGGTCGCTGGCTACGCCGGAGTACACGCTGCCGGTGCTCGGCACGCTGCGCTCGTGGCAGGTGGTGTTCCTCATCCTGGCGGCGCCCGATCTGCTGCTCGGACTGCTGGTGTTGTTCACCGTGCTCGAGCCGAAGCGTCGTGGCCGCGTCACGCCCGCCGCCGCGATCCCGGCGGCGGCCGACGGTGTCTCGTACGCGGCCGTGTTCCGCTATCTCTGGGAGAACCGCCGGGCCTTCGCGCCGATGTACATCGGCCTCGCGATCAACTGCATCGCGCTGGTCGGCAACTCGTTCTGGATGGCGCCCTTCTACCAGCGGACCCACGGCTGGGGCCCGGCGCAATTCGGCATCTACCAGGGCTGGTTGTTGCTGGTGCTGGCGCCCGCGGGACTGATGTTCGGTGGGTGGCTGGCAGAACGCCTGGGCAAGCGCGGCGTGGCGGATGCAAACCAGCGCGTGGTGGTCTGGGCTTCGCTGGCGCACATTCCCTTCGCGGTCACGTTCGCGCTCGTGCCGAGTCCGTGGGTGGCGCTGGTGCTGGCGTCGTTCAATACCGCGGTGATCGGCATCGGCACGGGTCCGCAGAACGCCGCCTTCCAGGCCATCGTGCCCAACCAGATGCGCGCCAAGATCACGGCGACGTTCCTGTTCATGTTCACGGTCGGCAGCGCGCTCGGGCCGAACGTCGTCAGCTCGATCACCACGTGGGTGTTCGGCGATCCCAACCAGTTGCGCTACTCGATGACCCTGATGCACGCGGTGCTCGGGCCGCTCGCGGTGCTGGTGTTCTGGAAGGGCCTGCGAGCCTACGGCGAGGCCTACACGCGCGCCCGCGTCTTCCGGGATTGAGGTGAGGATGCAGCGACGCGCTCCGCTCCGGTTCCCCATGCAGATGGCGCGCGGCCCATCGCCGCCGATCCGTGCGGAGATCGACCTGCCCGACTGCGAGATCGAGGGCGAGCTGCCCGACGATCTCGATGGCACGTTCTACCGGGTCGGTCCCGATTTCCAGTATCCGCCGCGGCTGCCGAACATCCCGTTCGACGGCGAGGGACACATCGGCATGTTCCGCTTCTCGGGCGGCCACGTCGACTACCGCAGCCGCTTCATCCGCACGCAGCGTTACAAGGCGCAGGCCGCCGCGCGCGAGGCGCTGTTCGGCACGTATCGCAATCCCGGCACGGACGATCCGCGCGTGCGTGGCCTGTCGCGCGGCACCGCCAACACGGCCGCCATGTTCCACCACGGCAAGCTGATGGCGTTCAAGGAAGACAGCCCGCCGGTGGTCCTGGATCCGGACACGCTCGAGACGCTCGACGACTACTACACGTTCGGCGGCAAGCTGACGAGCCTGACGTTCACCGCGCATCCGAAGATCGACTCGGAGAGCGGCGACCTGTTCGCGTTCGGCTACGAGGCGCGCGGCGAAGCCACGGACGACGTCGCCATCATGCACGTCGACCGGCACGGCCGGCTGCTGCGCGAATTCTGGATCAAGGTGCCGTACGTCGGCATGGTCCACGACTTCGCGGTGACACGAACGCACATCGCACTGCTGGTCATCCCCATGGTGACCGACGTCGAGGGCATGCGGCAGGGCCGCGTGCACTTCGCGTGGGATTCCCGACTGCCCACCTGGCTCGGCATCCTGCGTCGCGACGGGGACGGCAGCGACCTGCGCTGGTTCAAGGGGCCGGAGCGCTGTGCCACGCACACCATGGGCTGCTTCAGCGACGGCGAGCGCGTGTTCGTCGATGTGGACATGGCGCTGAAGAACCAGTTTCCCTTTTTTCCCAACCTGGATGGCAGCCCGTTCGATGCCGTCGCCGCCGAAGGGCGCATCACGCGGCTCTCGGTGGATCTCGCGCGCGCGTCGCGACCCGGTTATGAAATGGAAGTGCTGTATCCGCACACCGGTGTGCTGTCGCGGCAGGACGATCGCTACCACACGGTGCCCTACTCGGTCGGCTTCCTGCGCTGCCTGGACGCCACGCAACCGGTCGACCCGCGACTCGCCGCCGGTCCGATGCGACCCTTGAACACCTGGACGCGCTTCGACCACGACACGCGCCGCGCACTGTCGTACTTCGGCGGCGCGGACGTGAGCCTCGAGGAATGCTGCTTCGTGCCGCGTTCCGCGCGCGCGGCCGAGGGCGACGGCTATCTACTCGGCGTGGCGCAGCGGCCACTGGAGAACCGCAGCGAGCTGCTGGTGCTCGATGCCCGGCGCCCGGCCGACGGGCCGCTGGCGCGCGTGCTCATGCCGATTCGCGTGTTCGGTCAGATCCACGGCTGGTGGGTGCCGCGCTGGCAGCGGCAGGCCGATTCCACATAAGCGATTCATATATATCTGCCGATCGCCGGCAGCTGGGCCTACGACGGCAGGTCCGGAACCCGCATGAACGGCGTTGCTTGTCAGTTTCGTCCGCCACGCCCGTTCACCGGGCAGCGAGTTCCTGCCGTCGTCCTACGCCCTCATGTCGCGAATGTGCCTTCGCGGCCTCTGCAAATCTGGCGGCGTCGCATCTTCCTTGTAGGTGTACTTGCGACGTCGCCAAACAGGGAATACGCGCATGAACAATCATCCAAAAATCGCCCGCAGCACTGTCCTGGTCGCCATGCTGGCCGCCCTCACCGGATGCGGCGGCGGTGGAGGCGGTTCCGACAGCCCGCCGTCGTCATCGAATCCACCGCCACCGGCGCCGGCACCCGCGCCCGCACCGGCGCCCGCTCCGGCACCGGCTGCCACCGTGCCGCCGCTCTCGCCCACGGTGCAGGACATCACTGACGGCCACCACGTCGGAACGAACCATTGGCCGAATCCGCAGACCGACGGCAGCCCGATCGGCGATTTCACCTGCGGGGTGAATCCGCCGCAGCCGCTGGAATTCCACGCGCACCTGTCGATCCTGTTGAACAACGAGCCGCTGACGGTTCCGCAGGGCCTGGGGTCAGCTCTGGCTCCGGAGGGAGATACCCATTGCTTCTACGTGATTCACGATCACGATGCGTCGGGCAAGATCCACGTCACACCGGAGGCCGAGGGCACGTTCACGCTGGGCCAGCTTTTCCAGATCTGGGGCCAGCCGTTGACCAACACGAACGTCGCCGGCATCGAAGGCCTGCCGGTCGAAATCTTCGTCACGGACGATGGCACGACCACCAAGGTCGAGGACGCCGACTGGAGCGACATCGAGCTCAAGAGTCATCGCGAGATCACGATCGGGCTCGGCACTCCGGTCGAGGAAATCCCGAACTTCACCTGGAGCGATTGAACCCGGGCGAGTCGATGGGCCGGGCACGTGCGCGCGACGTGCCCCGGTCCTGGCCCATTGGTCGCGTCAGATCGAGTACATGGGCTTTTCTTCCGTCAGCCGCAGCCAGCCCTTGGCAATGCGGTAGATGAACCAGACGCCGACGGCCGCCCAGACCAGGAAGCCGATGACGATCCACACGGTCGCCCAGCCCACCGCCACCCACAGCAGGCTGTACCAGAACGTGCGGATCTGCCAGGTGAAATGGCTCTGGTACATGGTGCCGACGACATCGTCGCGTTTCACGTAGTTGAGGATGATGGCGATCAGTGCGGTGACGCCGGAGATCAACGACGCCGCGTAGAGCGCGTAGATCGCGAGCGTGATAGTGCGGTTCGCTTCGGCCTGCTGCGGAGACACTTCGGTGTTCATGCGCCCTCCTCCCGGGATGCCGCCGATCATGGGCGCATGCACCGTCAAGTCAAGAGTCGGGGGCGATCATCGCCCCCGCTCCAACTTGCGCGGATTG
>DASTHJ010000223.1:0-2531 GCA_035718265.1 Steroidobacteraceae bacterium
GGATGACCGGCGGCTGCAGCTGGCGCTGGGCATCAACGGCGGCCCATTGCGGGGTCCCGTCGAAACCTCGCCAAACAACCTGACGCGCCTGCCGTACTCGGGCCTCGAAGCGCGCGCGGTGCTCGACGCCATGGGCCGGCAGCAGGCGATCACGCTCGAGGGCTTCGAGGCGACCCCGGCGCGCGTGTACACGCTGCCGTTCGATGATCTCGCGGTACTGCATTTCGCGACGCACGCGTCGGCCCGGCAGGACTCGCCCGACCAGTCGGCGTTGTACCTCAGCGAATACGCGCCCGACGGCGCCCGCATCGGCGACAGCCGGATCACCGCCGGGCAGATCGCGCAGAGCGGCATGCGCGCCGACATCGTGGTTCTGTCCGGTTGCGCCACCGGCGACGGCAGCGAATTGCGCGGCGAAGGAGTCCTCGGGCTCACCTATGGGTTCCTCGCCAATGGCTCGGGAGCGGTGATCGCCTCGCTATGGCCCATCGAGGACGCCTCGACGGCGCGATTCATGAAGGAGTTCTACGGCGCGTATCGCGCCAGCGCGCAGCCGGCCGAAGCGCTGCGCGCGGCCCAGCTTCGCTCCCGCGGCGCGGTCGCGAGCGCGGTCTGGGCGAGTTTCGTGGTGCGGGCGAACGGATTTCCGTGAGTTCGCGGGTAGTTTGAATCATCCAAAGGAGACCTAGCTCATGTTAAGAAAGATCAATCGAAGCGCGCGCCAGTGCGCGTATGCGGCCGGAGCCGCACTGCTGCTGGGGGGCACACTCGCGTCGGCGGCCGACAGCGTCGACAGCGCCATGGCCGGCTGGCTCGGCCGCGAGATCACGATCCGCAGCTCCTCGTTCGCCGACGACTTCCCGGTGGGCGGCAAGATCACCTTCGTCTACGACCAGACCGGCAACGTGGTGCGCGCCTGCACGCGCCAGACCGCGGAGCAGGACAAGCCGTGGCGCAGCGATCTCGCCGTGCCCTGCGACGTCACACTGACGTTCACGCGCGGCTCGCGTTACTGCAGTCTCGAGGACGTCAAGGCCGGCAACGCCGAAGTGCTCGCGACCTGTCACCGGATGCGCAGCAGGGAAATCGCACTGCAGCCGAACGCCAAGGAAGCCGCCGAGCTGCATGACGTACTGGTGTTCCTGGTGCAGAGCGAGACCGACAAGCCGGTCATCGCCATCCTCGTCGATTCGCCTTCGCGCGTGACAAACGGCGGCATCATCGTCGGCGGTCCGTCCTGAGGCAGGCGTGCACGCGCGCCGGCAGTCGCGAGTACTGCCGCCATTGCTGATGGCGGCAGCGCTTGCTGCGTCCGTGGCCTGTGCCGCGGCGCCGCCGGCGTGCACGGCAACCGGGAGTCCGGACCTCACGGTCCGGGCTCCGGCGGCCGTGGACGGATACCTCCGCTCGCTGACGGCAGAGCCATTCGACCTGCGCGTCGCCTGCGCGAAGTGGGCAGGATCTTTTTCCCGCCGTCACCAGGCGTTCGCGCAGCGCCGGCCGCCCGGGCCGGCCACCGCGCCGCGCTTCATCCTGTTCCCGGGCGAAGGTCTCGACATCCGTCGGCTCGCGGCGTGGCTGACGCGCAATTCCGCGATCCGCGACGTGGAGCGCGCACAGGATTTCGTGGTCGCGGAATTCGATCGAGCGGTGTCGACGGCGCGTCTGCAAGAGACACTGGACGCGCCGCAGATCGGATATTTCGAACCGGACTGCGATGGCCCGGACTTCCTGAGCACCTCGCTCGACAGCATGCGCCCGCTCGATGCGAGCCATGACTGCTGGCAACGCGCGGCGCGCGGCCGTTTTCCCAATGATCCCTGCATGGATGAGCTCTGGGGTCATGCCATGATCGGCTGGGATTCGGGCGTGGCGGCGCGCTCCGTGCCGCGGGTGGTCGCCGTGCTCGATTCGGGCATCGACGCGCAGCATGCGGACCTCGCCCCGAACATCCTGCGGGTCGGAGTCAACGAACCCGCGAATTCCCAGGGCAGCCTGCTGAATTCCCGCTGTGCCACCAGCGGGCGCTGCTATCCGCACGGTACGGAGATGGCCGGCACCATCGGCGGCAGCATGAACAATGGCATCGGCGTGGTCGGCGTGGCGCCCCACAGCCGGATGGTGCCGATCGTGATCAGCCAGGTGGACCGCGGCCTGCTGGCGCGCCTCTCGACCATCGCCGAGGGCATCGACGCCGCGGTGCAGGCGAACGTCGACGTGATCAACATCAGCGCCAAGTGGCCGGTGGACAGCCGCGCCATTTCACGTGCCATCCGCCGCGCGGTGAGCGGCGATGCGCTGGGAAGGCGGCTGATCGTCACCGGATACACGACCAGCCTGGACAGCGACGATTCGGTCCGGGAGTACTACCCCTCGCTGTATCGATGCCTGCCGGGTGTCATTTCCGCGGTGCCCGCCGACATGCGCGGGCACGATCTGTTCAATCCCTCGAGCCGTCCAGATGAGACGGACGGCCGAATTCAGGCACCCGGCGTGGACATCGTGGTGACAACCTCAGAGAATTCCGCGCA
>DASTHJ010000224.1:0-3302 GCA_035718265.1 Steroidobacteraceae bacterium
TCGGTCTTGTTGGCGAGCTTGAGCGTGTAGCCGTTCTCGATGCCCGTCGCGGTCTCGCGGTACAGCGCATTGCGGTCGCGCAGCACGTCGGCGATCAGCGCGCTGCGGTGGAGCACGCCCCAGGTCCATGCCGACGCCAGCACGAGCAGCAGCGCGGCGTAGACGAAGATGCGCGGCCGCAGCACGCGCGTGGGCTTGCCGTCGATCGCGTTCTGGGTGGAATAGCGGATCAGGCCGCGCGGATAGCCGACCTTGTCCATCACCTCGTTGCAGGCGTCGATGCAGGCGCCGCAGGCGATGCATTCGTACTGCAAGCCGTTGCGGATGTCGATCCCGACCGGGCAGACCTGCACGCACATGGTGCAGTCGATGCAGTCGCCCAGTTCGTCCGGCGCGAACTTCGGCAACGCAGGCGCATCCTCGCCGGCCGCGCCGAGGACGATGGTGCCGCCGGCCTGCAGCCGCGCCTGCGCCGCGCTCGGGTGGCGGCTGGCGCGGAACACGTAGTCGTAGGCGGTGCGCGGATCGAGCAGGCCGCGTGCGCGTTGCAGCACGCTGGCGACGCCGCGGCGCGGGCCGCGCGGTTCGCCGCGCATCGGGTCGTAGGCGATGACCAGGGTGTCGCGGTCGAACATCGCGCTCTGGAAGCGCGCGTACGGGCACATGTACTTGCACACCTGCTCGCGCAGGAAGCCGGCGTTGCCCCATGTGGCGAGCGCGTAGAACAGCACCCAGAACGTTTCCCACCCGTTCCAGTCGAACGGCCACAGGCGCCCGGCGAGGCCGTGGATCGGGGTGAAGAAGCCGACGAAGGTGAAGCCGGTCCACAGCGCGAACGCCAGCCACACGAAATGCTTGGAGCCCTTGCGCAGCAGTTTCTCGCGGTTCCACGGGCCGGCGTCGAGCTTCATCCGCTTCGCGCGGTCGCCCTCGGTCCAGCGTTCCATCCACAGGAAGCATTCGGTCCACACCGTCTGCGGGCAGGCGTAGCCGCACCACAGCCGGCCGGCGAGCGCGGTGACGAAGAACAGGGTCAGGGCGAGGACGATCAGCAGGATCGCGAGCAGGCTGAAGTCCTGCGGCCAGAAGGTCAGGCCGAACACGTGGAACTTGCGCGCCGGCAGGTCGAACAGCACCGCCTGGCGCCCGTCCCACCGCAGCCACGGGAACAGGTAGTACATGCCCAGCAGCCAGAACACCGCGAGCTTGCGCAGGCGGTCGTAGCGGCCGCTGACGTCGCGCGGATAGACCTTGCGTTCGCTGACGTAATGCGAATCCGCCGGGTCGAGCTGGATGTCGATGCGCTTGTTCATCCCGCCACCGCTAGCGCGCGCGCGGCCCGTTGAAGCGGCTGGAAGGCCGCAGCAGGATCCAGGTGAACAGGCTGGAGGAAGCGGTCGCGGCCCAGAACGCGAAGAAACCGATGGTGTAGCCCATCCCGCGCGTGAGCGGCAGTTGCGGGAAGGTCATGTCGCGCAGTTCCAGCGGATCGACGAAGGCGAAGAACACCATTGTCGCCACGCCCGCGGCGAAGAAGCTCGGCCACAGGATGGCGCCGAGCCGCTGCACCAGCGGGCGCGGCGGATGGTCGAATTCCGGCGTTGCGTTCATCGTGGCCTCAAGGGGTTGCGGCGACGTCGCCGGGCTCCTTGTGCGAGAGCGACCAGACATAGGCCGCCACCAGCCGGGTGCGGGTGTCGCCAAGGATCGGCAGGTGCGGCGGCATGATGCCGTGGCGTCCGTCCGCGATGGTCGTGCGCAGGCTTTCCGAACTGTTGCCGTACAACCAGTCGTCGTCGCTCAGGTCGGGCGCGCCCAGCTGCTGATTGCCCTTGCCGTCGGCGCCGTGGCAGGCCACGCACACGCTGTCGTACAAGGTCTTGCCGCGCGCGGCCATGAAGTTGTTGCGCATCAGTTCGGGCTTGCCGAGGGTGCGCACGTAGGCCACGACCTGGTCGACCGCGGCCGGCCCGCCGAGCCCGGCGAGGACCGTGCCCCAGGGCGGCATCTCGCCGTCGCGGCCGTGCTGCACGCTGTGCAGCACGTCGTCGGGCGTCCCGCCCCATTTCCAGATGTCGTCGGACAGGTTCGGATAGCCGATCGCGCCGCGTGCGGTCGAGCCGTGGCAGGTCGCGCAGGTATTGGCGAAGATCGCCTGTCCCAGGCGCCGCGCATACGGGTCGCGGGCGATCACGTCGATCGGCTTGTTGGCGAATTGCGCGTAGGTCTCGTCGAGGCGCGCGTCGGCCGCGGCCTTGTCGCGCGCGTACTCGTCCTTCGAGGTCCAGCCGCCGGCGCCCTTGAAATCGCCCCAGCCGCCGAACCAGGTGAGGTAGCCGATCGCGAACGCGATGGAGATGAAGAAGCCGTTGATCCACCAGCGCGGCATCGGCTTGTTGAATTCGGTGATGTCGCCGTCCCAGTAATGGCTGGTGTCCTCCGGCTTCGGATCGCCCGGGCGGCGCTTCGCCGTCCACCACAGCAGCCAGGCCACGCCGAACAGGTTCAGCACCGTGAGCGCGATAACGAAGATCGACCATCCCTGGCTCATCGGCCGGCCTCCTTCGGATCGGCGGGCGGCGCGTCTTCCACCGCCAGTCGTGCCGCGTCCTCGAACCCGCGTCGCCGTCCCGGGCGCCAGGCCCAGGCCCACAACGCCACGAACGCGAGCATCCACACCAGGGTCACGATTCCGGCCAGCATCTCAGTTCCCCCTCGGCGCATGCTTGCCCAGGCCCTGCAGGTAGGCGACCACCGCATCGAGCTCGGTCTTGCCGGCGACCGCGGCCGGCGCGGCTTCGACCTCGGCATCGGTGTACGGATCGCCCAGGCGCTGCAGCGCGCGCATGTGTTGCTGCACGACCGCGCCGTCGAGCCGGTTCCTTTCCAGCCACGGGAACGCCGGCATGTTGGATTCGGGCACGACGTCGCGCGGGTTGTTCAGGTGCACGCGGTGCCAGTCGTCGGAATAGCGGCCGCCGACGCGGGCGAGGTCGGGGCCGGTGCGCTTGCTGCCCCACTGGAACGGGCGGTCGTAGACCGATTCACCGGCCATCGAGTAATGGCCGTAACGTTCGGTCTCGAAGCGCAGCGTGCGCACCATCTGCGAATGGCAGTTGTAGCAACCTTCGCGCACGTAGACGTCGCGGCCGGCGAGCTCGAGCGCCGGATACGGCTTGACCCCGGGCAGCGGCCGGATCGCCTGCGCGTCGTGCATCATCGGCACGATCTCGGCGAGGCCGCCCAGCGACACCGCGATCGCGGTGAGGATGGCCAGCAGGCCGATGTTCTTCTCGAGTTTC